>NZ_JBSSCZ010000005.1:0-126500 GCF_054060215.1 Thermostichus sp. OS-CIW-30
CGGCGCAGATGCCGTCAACTGCTGCAACGGCTGTCTGGCAAGGAGAGACGCTTTCAAACGTGGGTCAATCATCGCATCTCCAAAGCTATTGTCTCTAGGGCAAAGGCTACCAACAGCGCTATCGCCCTGGAAGACTTGACAGGGATCCGGGAAAGGGTCAATCAACAGCCACGCAGCAAAGCTGAACGGCGCAGGGCCAACAGTTGGGCGTTCTACCAGCTGAGGCAGTTTCTGGAATACAAGGCTCTGCGTGCAGGGGTTGCTTTGATTCTGGTGCCGCCTGCCTACACGTCGCAGACCTGCCACCGGTGTTTGCACGTCCATCCCGATCCTACGCAATCCTATCGCAGTGGGAAGCAGTTCAAGTGTGGGCACTGTGGATGGGAAGGAGATGCGGATTTGAATGGTGCGAATGTGATTGCGCTTTGGTGCTCCGCACCGCTAACGCGACTGGGGGCTGTCGTAAACCAGCCTAGAGGTTCGGGCCTGTTTTGTTCTCTGGTAGAGCAGAGCAGGCTCAGGGCTACTGAAAGCCCGCTCCGTACCGCTTTAGCGGTCGGAGTCGGGTAGTTTACAGCCTCTATAGATTGCTGTAGCGTTCTTCGGCCCAGGGTTCACCGCCCATGTAGTAGCCGTTGCTCCCCCAAAAGCCCAGCTGATCTTAGGGGGGAAACTCCAGGCATATGGGTGAGGGATCAAAGTGCGCACCGGCCCTACCGGGAGCGGTTGTCCTTCCAGGGTATGAACCAGGTAGTTTTCGGGGCGGGTGAACTCCTCCAGAGTCAGGTTGGTGGTGTAGCCGCCATAACAGTGTTGCATCACCGCCTTGGCCTCAGGAGCAATGGATACCAACTGCAACCCATCCGGGATCCACACCCCTGTCCAGTTGACATCCTCCATCTCCTTTCGGTACAACGCAAAGACTGGAGACACGGCACAGCTTGCCCACTGCTGTCGCCCCCATCCAGCCCCACCACTTGGCCGGTGTACTCCGTCATCGAAGGCTTGGTACTGCGCTGGAGTGGCCTTGAGGAGTTTGGCATCTCCGACCAGCGTGGGTGTATCTTATCGCAGGTCTAACAGGGCAAAAGCCGTCCTGGAAGGGCGGGGCTTTGGACCTAGCTTTTTGGTAAAGGTATGGGCTCTAGGGTGGAATCTTGTCCGTGACGGGCCTGTAGGATCGGGTCAACCGGGAACGAGGACTGGCGCTGCTTCAGGATCGGGGAGAATGGATCCCTGTTGGAGCCTGTGAATGGCTGCCGGGGATAGGGGAGAAGAGCCCGGAAGGGACTCCGTCCCGCTAACCCAAGCGGGTGAGGTTGATAAAGCCGACTGGTGGAACTGAGTTGAGCAATTTTGGGGTGCAGAGCGTGTTGTCGATGAACCTATGGAGTGCAGGGCTGTTGGGCCTTACCTTCAGCTCACCTGGAGAATTTGTCTTCCGCTTTCCCCCCGGCACCCCGCTGGTGGGAGGGCTGGGCCTACGCTGGTATGGCCTATTGATGGCAGTGGCCGTGTTGGTCGGCTTGATCTTGACCAAAGCGTTGGCAGAATCTCGTCATCTAGAGAAAGAGCCTGGCAAAGCCAGTGAACGAGTGGAGCTACTGGCCCTGTGGTTGGTAATATCTGGGTTTCTGGGCGCCCGCCTCTACTACGTCCTCACCCACTGGTCAGAGTTCCAAGACAACCCCCTCTCGGCCTTTGCCATTTGGCAGGGGGGTCTCATCATCCACGGTGGGGTGTTGGCCGGCGCGCTTGCCCTTTACCTCTATTGCCGCACCACCGGGATCAACGGCTGGAAGTACGCCGATGTGCTCACGCCGGGGTTAATTTTGGGCCAAGCCATCGGGCGCTGGGGCAACTTTTTCAACTCTGAGGCCTACGGTGCCCCTATTCCTCCCGACAGCCCTTGGCCGCTGCGGGTGTACATTCCTCCCCAAGCCCGCGAGCCGGAATACAGCCAATTTGAGTTTTTTCACCCCATCTTTTTTTACGAAAGCGTCCTCAACCTGCTTCTATTTGCCCTCTTGATGGGAATGTTCTGGCGCTTTCCCAAACTCAAAGATGGCACTTGGGTTTGGACCTATGTTGTCGGCTATAGCCTGATCCGCATCCCCTACGAAATCTTGCGCGTGTCGGCGGTGGCCTATCTGCCGGGAACTTCCATCAAAGCCGCCTATGTAGCCAGTGGCTTGGGCTTGGTGATCGGGATCGGCATGTTGATCTACATGTACCGGCTGCGCTTCGACCCCGATTTGGAACAACTGGCAGCGTGGTTATCGGAGCAAGCGGGATTAGCGCCAGAAGCAGCCCAAAACCTTCTGGAACGGGCTTGGGCCATCCAGCAACAACACCGCCGCGCCGACCTGTTGGATCGTGTTACCCTAGCCATGCCCCACTTTCCCAGCGCCCTTGCCCCCCACCTCTCTCTGGCTCGACGGGAGCTGCTGATGCGGCAACTGTTTTGTCGCCTGGAAGGCAGGGATCCCTCTGAGGAAGGGCTGGCCCAAGCCAGTTAGTGCCGTGGCCATCAGGCTGAATCAGGGTCATTCCCTCACCCCCAAGGAGAAAGCAGGGCCAGGGAGCAAAACCTTTAGGCCAGCAGACCTCGGGCCAGCAAACCCGCCCCCCCTCCCATCAACACCAACAGCCAAGTGGGCTGGCGAAAGCGCATCAAGGCAATGAAGGCCGCTACCCCGATCCCCAAAGCCACCAGCGAAGCGGGAGTTGTTTGTTGTAGCAGCGCATTTTGGGCCAAGGGCACTGTAGCCGCAGCAACAGCCCCCAGGGCCGTTGGGGTAATTGCCTGCAGGGATCCCTTCACCCAAGCATTGTGCCGTATGCGCAACAGAACCGGAGCTGCCAGCAAAATAAAGGCAAAAGAAGGGGCAAAGATGGCCACTGTTGCCGTCAGGGCCCCCAGCACCCCTGCCACCTTGTAGCCGATAAAGGCTGCCGTCAGCACCACCGGGCCAGGAGTAAATTGCCCAATGGCCACCCCATCCAAGAACTCTGTCGGCGTCAACCAGCCCAACTGATCCACCACCTCGTCGGCGATGAAGGGGATGATCACCAGCCCTCCCCCGAAGATGGTGCCGCCTACTTTCAGGAAAAACAAGGTCAAAGGCCAGAAATAGGCACCAATCCGCTCCAGACCCCAAAAGCTGCTCAGGATAAGGGTTTCCGGTGGAACCGTGGCCACTACCGTCTGGGCCAACGTCAATACTGGCCAAGGGAGTAAAATCGGGATCCCCGATAGTGGGCCTTTTTTGGGCCCATACAGCAGCAGCCCCACCAGAGCCGCCAGCCCGAACAGCAACAGGATATTCACCCCCCCGATCAGCAGCAGGGCAAAGGCCGCCACCGCGATCAGCCCCCGGCTCCAATCCTTCACAGCTTTACGGCCCAGTTTCCAGCAAAAGGCCAGGATAATGGCGATCACCACCGGGGCCACCCCAAAAAACATCCCCTCTAGCTGCGGCACCCCCTGAAAGCGAAAGTAAAGCCAAGAAAAAATCACCTCGATCACAAAAGCAGGGGCAATGAAGCAAATCCCCGCCAGCACCGCCCCCAACCAGCCTGCCCGCACATAGCCGACATAGATCCCCATCTGGGTAGAAGCTGGCCCTGGCAACATTTCACATAGGCCCACCCCTTCGGTAAATTGTTCCTGGCTCATCCAGCCCCGCCGGATCACCGCCTCATCGTGTTGCATGGCGATGTGGGCTTGGGGGCCGCCGAAACCCAGGGATCCCAGCCGCAGGAATACCACGGCAATCTCTTTCAGGCGCGTTGAAAGGGAGGGCAAGTTGTCGGGGGCGTTTTCCGGCCTGGGGAACTGACCGGGAGCAGACTCAGAAGACATGGGCAAAGCCCGGCAAGACAACCCCGCCTATCCTGCCATCTGTCCGGGATCCCTTCAAGAGGACAACACTCGCCCGTTTATCCTTTCACCCAAACTGCCCCCTCAGGTCTTCAGGCTTCGCAACCACTCTTCCAGAGCGCGGATCGGCGCGGGATCCCGGTAGACGCGCTCCTGGCGCCTCTTCACCTGTTGGCCCATTTGCTCTCGCCACTCTGGATCCAAGCCCAACTGACTGGCAATCTGGACGTATTCATCGAGGGTGTGGGCGATGGTATCCAGGATCCCCATCTGCTGCAGGATGGCGTAGGTGTGGCGGCCCCGCATCAGGGATCCGGGCAAGGTGACGATGGGCAGGCCGTGGGGCAGGGCTTCCAGGGTGGTGTTGCCCCCTGACCAGCCGAGGCTATCCAGGTAAATATCCCCCAGGGCGTTGTAGGCGGCATATTCTGCAGGCGAGAGTTCCGGTAGGAGCACCACATACTCTTCGGCAGCTAGGTCATAGGCCTGAAAGGCTCGTCGCAGCCGCTGCCAAAAGCGCTCGCGGATCCCTTGGGAGAGGCGGCCCCGCAAAAATAGAAATTGACACTTCCCCACTTCCCGGGCGATGCGGGGGAACACCTCGTCGTACTGAGGTAAGTACTTGAATAGGGATTGGGCGCAGAGGTAAAGCACCCTGTCGGGATCCACCCCCCAAGCTTGCCAGTCCACAGGGGCGGGGTCAACTTCTAGGGGAATATAGTAGGTGCCGATGCCAGGCAGGGGCAGGAGCTGCTCGGTGTAATGGCCGGCCCCGTCCGGCGGCTCCATCAGCTCGCTGCTGAGGAAAACGTCTATTGTCGGCAGGCCAGAAGTTTGCGGGTGGCCCCAGGCCATCGCCTGTACTGGCGCCAAGCGGAGGGCGGCCAGTTGGGCACAGACCGGGTCAATGCCCACTTCCGGGTAGAGGAGCACATCCAGCTGTGCCTCTCGAATAGCCGCTTGCCATTCTTCTATGCTGCGGGATCCGGCCACAAAGTGCTCAAAACGAGGGGGCAGGGAGCACGTGACCTCATCTTGGATGACCGAGGTGTGGAAGCCGTAGAGGGCCACTTGAGCACGATCCAGGGCTTCTACCCAGCCGCGAGTCAGGATCTTCCAAACGGAGTGATCCCGAAACAGGCCGGAGACAATGCCCACCCGCACTCGGCCAGGATGTCGCTGCCAGAGGACGGAGGGCTGGGGATAGCGGGCCGCCATCACGTCCCTCACCAAGGATCCGTAGAGCTGCTGCAGATCGCGGTCGTTCTGGCCTTGGTAGGGCAAAAAGAAGGGTTGGACGGAGCCGATCCCGGCAGCCGCTTGCTCCAGGGTTATCGGATCCCGCGGCAGTTGTTCCCAGCGGGCCTTTACCTGTTGTAGGGCTTGGCGGTAGCGCTCCCGGGCCACGGAAACTTGGTCTGCCGAGGCGTACAGCAAGGGCAACTGGCTAACACACCAGCCCAGGGCCGCGGCCAAGTCGGCGGGATCCGCTTGCCAGAGTTGGTAGAACAGCTCCGCCGCTTCCTCCTCCCGGCCACAATCCCGCAGCAGGATGGCCAGGGTGTAGGCGGCATCGGCAAAGTCCGGCTGCAGCTCCAGGGCCTGTCCCAAGGGGACAAGGGCCGCCTCCAAATCCCCCTGCTGCCGCAGCACCAGCCCCAGCTGGTACAAAACTTCCGCGTCCGGCCCCCCCTGCTCTAGGGCCAGTTGCAGGTGAGTTTTCGCCTCCGCCAGCTGCCCCGCCTGCTTGAGAACAATTCCCAAATTAAAGTGGGCGTCGGGAAACCAGGGCTGGTGGGCAAGGGCCTGCCGGATCAGGGCAATCGCGTCGTCCAGGGATCCCTGTTGCTGCCGACAGACCCCCAAGAGGTGCAGTGCCTCGGGGTGGGTGGGCTGGGCTTGCAGCACCTGCTGGTAAAGTGAGACAGCCTGTGGCCATTGCCCTGCCTGGTGATGGCGAACGGCTTGGGCCAACAGACGCTGCAGGTGCTCTCCTCTGTCCTTTCCAGCTCTGCCTAGGCCAAAGCCTTTCCCCGGTCCAGACACAGTGAGCTCCTCTCGCCGGCGGATCCTGGGCCTCTACCCCATCAGCCGTTGGGGAAATTGAGAAAGCCCGCCAAGGCCGGAGCAATCGGCAACAGGGTCATGACCATCAAAAAGAGGGCCAGCAATGCCAAAGCATCCCGCTGACCGTCGGTTTCAGTAATCTCATCCTGCGGTGGACGCTCTGGCTCGCGGGCGATGAACAGGATCAGCAGCGCCCAGTAGAGGGCCAAGACGTTGCTGATGGCCGCCACCGCCAAGGCAATCAGGGTGATGAAGGTGGCGCGGGCCGCCGTCTTCCGCCCGTACACCGCCTGCACAATGCGACCCCCGTCCAGCTGCCCTGCCGGCAGCAGGCTCAAGGCGGTGATTGCCAGGCCAATCCAGCCCACGGCAACAAAAGGATGAATGGGAACCAGCTCCGCCTGCAACTGGGATCCCAGCACCAGCCGGGCCAGAGTGCCCACTAGGATGGAGCTGCGGAAGATCTCCGTGGGCACATACAGACCCTCGGAGCCGGAGAGCTTTAGGCCAGCCAAGAGCACCAGCAGCGACAGGATCCCGCTCGCTGCCGGGCCGGCAAAGGCAATGTCGAACAAAGCCTTGCGGCTGGGCACCGGCGATTGGATGCGGTTCAGGGATCCCAGCGTGCCGATCCCCAAGCTGGGGATAACAAAAGCAGGGCTGAGGCGCACGCCGTACTTGCCCGCCATCCAGCGGTGTCCGGTCTCGTGCACCAGCAAGATGGCGAAGATCCCGGCTGCCACCGGCAGGGCTTCCACCCAGCGCCCCGGCGCATCCAACAGCCGGAAGCCCAAGAGATTGGCCCCCACCTCCAACGTGGCGACGAAGCTGAAGACCAGCAACGCCCCCGCCAGGATCTGCGCCCCCACGGAAGCGCGGTAATTGACGATGGGATCCGGCAAGACCACCACCGCCGGCTTTTCCGCCGGATCCTCCACCAAAAAGAGCTGGTAGCGACTGCCCACCTGCTCTTTGAGCTTCTCCACCAGCAGGGGTACCACCACCTCCGCCTCCTGGCGCAGGTTGCCCTTAAAAATCGCCCCTTCCCCATAGGGGACGGTCTCGGTGACGAAAAAGGTATCGAGGCCGAAAATAGACTGAATGGCCTGCAGATCCTCAGCCGAGATCCGCTGCAGAACCGCAGGCGCTTCCAAAGGCGCCTCCCCTGCCGAAGGGGCTTCCCCCTGCTCTTCCAGACGAGCCAACTGCTCGCGACGGGCCTGCAGCTCCTGCTGGGCCAACTGGCGGGTCTTGCGCCCCACGGCAATGTAGAGCCCCGTAAACACCAGCAACAGCAGCAGGAAACCGGCAAAGTTGAGGTAGATTCCCAGCAGCAGCAGCCCCAGGAAAACCACCCACGGCAACAAGAGCAGGGATCCCTGTAACCACACCCAAACGGCTAAGGATCCCCGCCGACGGGCTCTCCAGAAGCCCCAACCCAAAAAGGCCAGCGTTCCCAGCAAAAAGAGCGGCGTAATCTCAGCGGCAATGTTCATGGCTGACCTATGAGGCTGTACGGGTACCAAGCTGAGGGCAAGACGGCTCAAGCAGAAACAGCCGTTCCTTCAAAACGGGGCTCCGGCTGCTCCCACAGGTAGAAGCCAGCTTTCCGAGGTTTCAGGAGGAACAGCCGCAAAAACTGATAGAAGTTATCCAAGTAGAGGGGCAGCTTGCGCAAACCCTTGAAGGGGCCGGATCCCCGGGCAATCTCCCTCAGCTTAGCGTTGTTGGCCACGCACTTTTGCAGCCGCCGCACAAACTCAGGGTTTTCCACATCCAACACCACCGGGAACACCTTGGCCGCCTCGCGGTTGGTCTTGTAGATTACCTCCATGTCATAAGTATGGGGATCCAGCCCGATGAGGCGGTAGAAATCCGGGCGCTCTCCCACATCGTTGAGGTACATAGTGGCGAACACCGACAGCAAGAAGAAACGGCACCACAGCTTGGCCACCCATCCCTTGAGCAGCCGCGGCTGGCTTAGGAGCATGAGCGCAAAGAAATCGCCGTGGCGGTTCTCGTCCTGGCACCAGTTCTTGAAGAAGTTGAAGATCGGGTAAACGCGATCCTCGGGGTGGGCCTCCAGGTGGCGGTAGATGAGGATGTAGCGCCAGTAGCCGATCTTCTCCGAGAGATAGGTGGCATAGAAGATGAAACGCGGCGCGAAATAGGTGTAAGACTTGTGCTTAGTGAGAAAGCTCAGGTCGAAGGCCATGTTGAAGTCGCCCATGGCGCGGTTCAGAAAGCCGGCATGGCGGGCCTCATCGCGGCTCATCAGGGCAAAGCACTCGGCCAAAACGGGGTTGGTCTCTTTTAGCTTGCGCGACAGCTCCTTGTAGAGGAGAAAACCGGAGAACTCGGCTGTACAGGAGCGCTCCAAGAACTCCACAAACAACCGGCGCGCCTGCGGATCCAGGCGGCTTTCCCAGTCTTGGTTGAACTCCTCACCCCGGACGAAGTGATGGCGGTTGTAGTCGGCGCGAAACTCCTGCAGGATGGCCCGGAAATCGGCCTCTCGATCCCCTAAGCCCATTTTGCCGATGGCCTCGAAATCGGTGGTGTAGAAGCGCGGCGTCAGGATGGTCTCGGTGGGCACTCGCGCTTGAGTTTGAGCAGCTTGCAAACTGGGACTCATAGTGATTTAAAGCGGATGAAAAGGCCAGGTATACTCTCGCAGTTTACCAGCCTCTCTGGCCGTCGTGGGGATAAGAAGTGTTACCGGCAGGCTCTGAGAGATCCTTAAGACTCCACTGCCAGCGGCTGGGATCGCAAGGGATCCGTCAGCTCGCTGCCCTCCTCCGAAGGCGGGATCACCTGCCAAAACAGAGGCAAATAGGATTCCCAATTTTGCAGAATGCGCTCCGCTTTGGGGGAATGGGTGCGGCGATAGTGCTCTTGGATCAGGCTCTTCAGTTGTGCCTCTGCTGCTGCTGTCTGCACCCGCTGAATGCGCACGATCTCCCCGTTGACCTTGGCGGGGAAGTTGCCCTCCTCATCCAGCACATAGGCAAGGCCGCCGGTCATCCCCGCTCCCAGGTTGCGGCCCACCCGCCCCAGCACCACCACCACCCCACCGGTCATGTACTCGCAGCAGTGGTCGCCGGATCCCTCGATCACCGCCTGCGCTCCCGAGTTGCGCACCGCAAAGCGTTCCCCCGCCTGGCCGTTGGCAAACAGGGATCCGCCCGTGGCCCCGTACAAACAGGTGTTGCCCAGGATTACATTTTCCGCCGGATCGCGGGGCGCCTCAGGGGGAGCCAGGATGACGATCTCGCCGCCACACATGCTCTTGCCCACGTAGTCATTCGCTTCTCCTGTCAGGGTCAGGCGCATCCCCGCCAGTGTAAAAGCGCCAAAGCTCTGGCCGGCGCTGCCGACAAAGCGCAGATCCAACTGCCCCCCCTGTTGGGCGAAGCCGGTATCTCCGTACAAGCGGGCCAAGGTTCCGGCAATGCGCCCGCCCACACAGCGGTCGGTGTTGGCGATAGGGATCTCCACCGTGGCCGTGCCGCAGGTTTCCACCGCCTTCTGCACCTCCGGCTGAGCCAGGATCTGCTCATCCAGCACCGGGCCGTTGGAATGCACCGGCTCATGCTCCAACCAGTCGGGCAGGGTGTTGGGATCAAAACCGGGGGGAGTTCGCAGCAGACACTCCAAGTTCAAGGATTGGGTCTTCTGCAGAACCGCATCGGCCCGCGGACAGAGCAGATCCACCCGTCCAATCACCTCCTTCAGAGAGCGGTAGCCCAGTTGCGCTAAGACTTGGCGCACCTCCTCCGCCACAAAGGTGAAGAAGGTCACCACGTGATCTGGCGTGCCGGGGAAGCGCTTGCGCAACTCCTCCTTCTGGCTGGTCACTCCCACAGGGCAGTTGTTAGTGTGGCACACCCGCGCCATGATGCACCCCTCCGCAATCATGGCCACCGTGCCAAAGCCAAACTCTTCTGCCCCCAGCATGGCCGCCATCACCACTTCCCAACCCGTGCGAATGCCGCCATCCACCCGCAGGATGGAGCGCTGCCGTAGGCCGTTTTCCAGCAGGGTATGATGCACCTCCACCAGGCCCAACTCCCAAGGTGCCCCGGCATGTTTGATGGAGCTCAAGGGGGAAGCCCCTGTGCCCCCTTCATGGCCGGAGATTTGGATGATGTCGGCGTTGGCCTTGGCTACTCCTGCCGCCACTGTGCCGATGCCCACCTCCGCCACCAGCTTCACCGACACCTGTGCCTGGGGGTTCACCTGGTGCAAGTCGAAGATCAACTGCGCCAGATCCTCGATGGAGTAGATGTCGTGGTGGGGCGGCGGCGAGATCAAGGTCACCCCCGGCTTGGAGCGGCGCAGCTTGGCGATGTAGGGGCTGACCTTTTTGCCCGGCAGTTGCCCGCCCTCGCCCGGCTTGGCCCCCTGGGCAATTTTGATCTCAATTTGCCGCGCGTTGAGCAAATACTCCGGTGTCACGCCAAAGCGGCCCGAGGCCACCTGCTTCACCGCCGAGCTGGCGTTGTCCCCCATGCGCAGCCCCTTCAGGTGGGGAAAGCGGGCCGAGGTGCCATCTGGGCCTACATCGGTGATGGGGAGGTATCGTTCCGGATCTTCCCCGCCTTCACCGGAGTTGGACTTGCCGCCGATGCGGTTCATGGCAATGGCCAGGGTCTCGTGGGCCTCGCGGCTGAGGGCCCCCAAGGACATCCCACCTGTGGCAAAGCGTTTGAAAATCTCCGACACCGGTTCCACTTCCTCCAAGGGAATGGGATCCCGGTCGCTGCGGAAATCCAGCAGGTCTCGCAACGCGGTGGGGGTGCGGCTGCGCAGGTGCGCCCTGTAGATCTCATAGTGGGCAGGCTGACCCGATTCGATGGCCTTGTGCAGCAGTTTGGCCATTTCTGGACTGTTGATGTGGTATTCGCCTTTGGGCCGCGCCTGGATAAAGCCAAAGTTCTCCAGCTTTTTCGAGGTGAGTTCGGGGAAGGCCCGCTGGTGATTCACCATGCCCTCGCGGGCCAGATCTGCCAGCGTCATGCCCCCCACCCGCGACACCGTGCCGCGGAAGGCCAGATCGATCACCTCTTGGCTCAGGCCAATGGCCTCGAAAATCTGCGCTCCGTGGTAGCTGGAGAGCAGAGAAATGCCCATTTTGGAAAGAATCTTGAGCAGCCCTGCCTCAATGGCGGCGCGGTACTTCAGTTGCACCTCGGCCAGGGAAAGCTGGGGCAACTTGCCGGCAGCCATCTGGGTTTGCGTCTTGGGCTTGTGCCACCACTGCCGCACAGCTTCATAGGCCAGATAAGGACAAACGGCGCTGGCCCCATAGCCGATCAAGCAGGCAAAGTGATGGGTACTCCAGCATTGGGCAGTCTCCACCACCAGGGAAGCGCGTAGGCGCAGCCCCTCCTGGATGAGGTGATGGTGGATGGCGCCCACCGCCAACAGAGGTGGGATCAGAGCCTGCTCGGCATTGAGGCCGCGATCCGAGAGGATTAAAATCTCAGCTCCCCCCCGCACTGCCTGAGCCGCCTGCTGGCAGAGGGCCCGTACCTGGACCTCCAGTCCTTCTGGGCCGGCAGCCACCGGATAGAGAATCGGGAGCGTGTGGCAGGGAAAAGGGGTATGCTGCAGAGCGGCCAGCTCCGCTTCGTTGAGCACCGGGCTGCGCAACTGCAACAGGCGGGCATGCTCAGGGCGGATCTCCAGCAGGTTGCCCTTGGATCCCAGATACACATCCAAAGACATCACCAGGCTCTCCCGCAGGGGATCGATGGCAGGGTTGGTGACCTGGGCAAAGCGCTGCTTGAAATAGTCGTAGAGGGGATGAGGCTGGGTGGACAGCACAGCCAGCGGCGCATCATCCCCCATGCTGAAGGTGGGCTCCTTGCCCGTAGCCGCCATCTCCTCGATGATCATCTCCACATCTTCTGAGGAGTACCCGAAGGCGGTTTGGGCTTGTAACAGTTGTTCTTCCGAGAGGTGAGGGGTATTTTCAAAGCCTTGGGTGCTGAGCTGAACGCGATGGGCTTTGAGCCATTCGCCGTAGGGGTGCTGGGCTGCCACCTGGGTTTTGATCTCCCAGTTTTTGCAGATGTGCCCGCTCTGCAGATCCACCGTCAGCATCTGCCCCGGGCCTAGCCGCCCTTTTTCCAAAATGTCGGTCTCCGGCAGAGGAACCACGCCAGCTTCCGAGGCCACCACCAGCAGACCATCGCGGCTGCGAGCGTAGCGGGCTGGGCGCAGGCCATTGCGATCCAACGTGGCCCCGATGGTTTTGCCGTCGCAGAAAACCACCATCGCCGGGCCATCCCAAGGCTCCTGCAGGCCGCCGAAGAACTCGTAGAAATCCACCACTTCCGGGTGATTCTGCAGTTCTGGCTGGTTGCGATAGGCCTCCGGGATCAGCACCATCATCGCCTGCTGAGTGGAGTAGCCCGACTGAATCAACAGCTCAAACACAGCGTCCAGGCCCGCCGAGTCGCTGGTGCCCGGGTCAATAATCGGCTTCAGATCCTCGACCGCTGTACCCCAGCGGGGATGGGAAAGGGTTTGTTCGCGGGCGGCCATCCAGTTGACATTGCCCAGGTAGGTGTTGATCTCGCCGTTGTGGCAGAGGTAGCGGAAAGGCTGAGCCAGCGACCAACGCGGCAGGGTATTGGTGCTGAAGCGGCGGTGGTAGGTGGCGTAGGTGGTGGTGTAGAGGGGGTTTTGCAGATCTCGATAAAACTGGCCCAGAACCGACGATTGCACCATGCCTTTGTAAACGACAACCCGGCAGGACAAAGAGGCAAAATACAGAGCATAAAAGCCAAACCGAGCCTCTACCCGCCGCCGAATGCGCCGCCGCAACAGATAGAGCTGCTGCTCTAGCTCGTCTCCTTCCAGCGTGGGATGGGTGAGGAGCATCTGCCAAATGGAGGGCATGGTCTGCCGCGCCATCGGCCCCAGGCAATTGGGATTGACCGGTACCTGCCGCCAAACCACCCGCTGCCAGTCGGTGGTGGTCAAGTACTCATCGATCACCTGCTGCACCGCCTGACACTCAGCAGGATCCTGAGGCAAAAAGACCATCCCCACCGCGCTGTGAGTGGGATCCCAAGCTCGAATTTCTTCCCTCTCTGCCTGCAACAGCGACCAGGGGATTGCCGTTGCAATGCCCGCCCCATCACCGCTCTGGCCGTCGCCGCCACAGCCACCCCGATGTTCCATACAGGTGAGGGCCTGAAGGGTTTTCTGCAAGAGGTCGTGGCTGGCTCTCCCCTGCTGATTCACCAAAAAGCCGACCCCGCAAGCATCCCGCTCTTGAAAGTGCCAGTTTTCCTGCAGGATAGGGGCCGAGACCTGAGAGGGATGGGGATTCATAGGAGTAAAAACAGTTTGGAATAAATCACGCTTTCAGAGGTGGAAAACCAGCATATCGCACTCCAATCCGACAGGAAAAGGGGGGCAGTCTCAAGTCACGGCTGGCTCTTGCCAACAGGGCAACCGTTGGGGCAATCGGCTCAGCGAAGTAAAGACAAAAAAGCTCGCCATGAACAGATTTTTCGAGTTTCTTCTGCAGCTTTCCCCGACGGACTGCGGACGATCTGAGAAAGCTAGGGCGAATGCGCCAGCTCACACCGGCTCCGCTCGCTGGCAACTGGCCCTGTGGAGAACTGCGGTAGGGAGACAGCCGTAGGGTATGTCCAGGAAGAGGGCAACCCCACAGATGTACAACAGATGTACAAAGTCAGGCGTGCAACGGTCTATCGCTGGCCGAACCTAGAAGACCTCAGGCCGACAAAAGTCAAGACCCAGAAGCCAAAGATAGACTTGGCCGCCCTGCAGCAAGACATAGGCCAGGATCCAGGAGCTCAATTGTAAGGATAGAGCTCAGAGATTCGGGTCGCGCCAGCGGGACGGAGCCCTTGCCCTATTGACTATACTGGTGGTGCTCTGGGAGCAATGATACTATTACCCTAGATTTTTCGTGTTTCTGAGTAAGCTCATGCTGACTTGCCCAAGCCGTCATTCTTTTAACTTAGGTACGACAAGATCCATAATGGAAAGCAGCATTATCGATGCCAGGATTGTCACAGGCAACTTATACCTGAATCTACTCAAAAGATTGTCTCAGAAGTCAATATATCCCTAGTTAATAAACTTAAGCGACTTTCCATTGCTGCTATATCTTATGTAAATGAACTACCAGAACTCTGGACAAAATTATGTTAATCACAAATCAACTTATTCTTCCCAAATCATGGAGGTCTACCCGTCAAAAGAGGTACTTTGATCCTGCGATGCGACGAGCTATTGCCATTTGTGCTAGCAGGTTGGAGCTTGAAAGCAGGACGAGCTTCCCAAACTTGTTCAGAATGATTGTTCAGAATGACTGTGTCTCCACATGGGTTGGAGTCAGTGTTGCCGAGAAAAGCCATATCCTTGCTAGATTGAAGTCATGGGATCCCTGACTCTACCCGGTAGAACTGAACTTTATGACCGTCCCTCTGATTCACAGCCGTGACGTTCTAGAGAGCCGTCTCAAGGAGATTCCTGCTGAACCCGGCGTATATTTGATGCGAGATGCCACGGATCAGATCCTCTATGTAGGCAAGTCCAAGAAATTGCGCTCTCGAGTGCGATCTTATTTCCGCTTTACCGGCGACCTGTCCCCTCGCATTCAGCGCATGGTAGCTCAGGTTTGCGAGATCGAGTTTATCGTAACCGACAATGAAAGTGAAGCCCTAGCCCTAGAAGACAATCTGATTAAGACCCATCAGCCCCCTTATAATGTTCTCCTTAAGGACGATAAAAAGTATCCCTATTTGTGTATTACCTGGTCGGAGCCTTATCCCCAGCTTTACATCACCCGCCATCGTCGCCTTGATCGGAATCAAGATAAATATTACGGCCCCTACACGGATGTTGGTCTATTGCGCCACACCCTTGGACTGGTCAAACGGATTTTTCCCTTGCGCCAACGGCCCAAACCTCTGTACAAAGATCGCGCCTGTTTGAACTACGACATTGGGCGCTGCCCCGGGGTATGCCAAGGCTTGATCAGCCCAGAAGAGTATCGCAAAACGCTGACTCAAGTGGCCATGATCTTCCAAGGCCAGACAGATGAGCTGATCCGAGAGCTGCAGGAGAAGATGATCCAGGCCGCCGAACAGGAAAATTATGAGGCAGCCGCACGATATCGGGATCAAATTCGCGGTTTGGAACAATTGGGAGAATCCCAGAAGGTCTCTTTGCCTAACTCTACCGTCAGCCGTGATGCTCTGGCCTTGGCCATGAATGATTCACGAGCCTGCATTCAATTGTTTCAGGTGCGGGCAGGCAAGTTGGTGGGGCGGCTGGGGTTTGTGGCCGAAAACCGCGGTGACGACCCAGGCCTTATCTTGCAGCGGGCTTTACAAGAGCATTATCAATACTGCGATCCGGTGGAAATTCCCTCTGAGATTTTGACCCAGTATGAATTGCCCGATCACGATTTTCTGGAGTCTTGGCTGAGTCAGAAAAAAGGCCGCAAGGTCAGCCTTGTTGCCCCCCAACGGCAGAGCAAAGCCGAGCTGATCGAGTTGGTTGAGCGGAATGCCCAACTGGAGCTAACCCGCACTCAGCGCTTGGCGGATCGGGATGCCGCGGCCTTGGAGCGCTTGGCAGAAGTCTTGGATTTGCCGGATGTGCCCCGCCGTCTAGAAGCCTACGATATTTCCCACATCCAGGGATCCGATGCTGTGGCCAGTCAGGTGGTGTTTATCGATGGCCTGCCTGCCAAACAGCACTACCGCCGCTACAAGATTCGCAACCCTGAGGTGCGCCCCGGTCACTCCGATGATTTTGCCAGCCATGCAGAAGTGGCCCGGCGTCGCTTCAGCAAAATGACCCCTGAGGATCAGCCGGATTTGGTGCTCATCGACGGGGGCAAGGGGCAGTTGTCGGCAGTCATGGCCGTCTTGGCAGATTTAGGGCTGGATCACCTGCCGGTAATTGCCTTGGCCAAACGAGAAGAAGAGATCTTTCTGCCGGGGGATCCCGTGCCCTTGCGGTTGCCGGCCCAAGATCCGGCTCGCTTGTTGTTGCAACGCCTGCGAGATGAGGCCCACCGATTTGCTCTCGCCTTTCATCGCCAGCAACGGAAAGCGCGTCAACATGCCTCTACGCTGGACGAGATCCCCGGCTTGGGCAAGTATCGGCAAAAGCTGCTGATGGAAGAATTTCGGTCGATTGCCCGCATTCAGGTGGCTTCAGAAGACCAGCTGGCCCAAGTGCCCGGCATTGGCCCGAAGATTGCCCGGCAGATTTACCGCTACTTTCACCCGGAAACTCAGGCGGAATCCCCGGAGACAGCGCAGGTGGAGTAGTTGAGAATCCGCGCAGGGATCCCTGCCCTACCGGCAGCCCACGGGGTAACATCCACAGAAACCTGAGCACCCTTCCTCGCCCGTGATTTTACGGGGTTAGGGGGGAACTTGTAGTGCGGGAAACATCGCTTAAGGCAGAAATGATACATAATCCCAAGGACAGGTGTTCTCAGTGCCCTGGTACTGCTTGCCAATAGGGGATCCTGATGCTGGCCGAACTTGATGTGCTCCTGGAAAATGCCCCCATTGGGATCTTTCGTGTGGATCTGCAGGGACGGTACCGGTTTGCCAATGCCAAGCTTGCCGAGATATACGGCTATACTTCCTCTGCCCATTTGATGCGCCATCTGTCGGATTTTGGCCATCATCTCTATGCTGACGCTGCCGGTCGTCGCCAGTTTTTCCAGGATCTGCTTGCAGGCAAAGTCGGCGATGGGAGAGTGGCCCAAGAGTTTTTGATCCACAGTCGCAAGGGCTTGGACTTGTGGGTGCGAGAACAAATTCAAGTTGTCCGCAATCCGGCAGGGGATCCCCTCTGTTTTGAGGGGTATGTGGAAGACATCACGGCGCGGAAGCAGGCTGAACAAGCGCTTGCAGAGAGCCAACTCCGCTACAAAAGGTTGGTTTGTGCTATCCCACAAGCCTTAATGATCTTTAGCCAAGAAGGCAAATGCCTGGAGCTGATTTCTTCCCCGGAGAATGCTTGTGTTGCCTCACTCCCAGCAGAGCACCTTCAGGGAAAAGCAGTGCAAGAGCTGTTCGGCTCTGAGGTTAGCGACCAACTCCGGAGGCTGATTGACCGTTGCTTGAGCAGCGGATCCCAGCAAACCTTGGAATATCCCCTAACCAACTCAGCGGGAGAGCTCCGTTACCAAGAAATTTGCATAGTTCCCTACGGAGCAAATTGCGTGCTTGGCTGCATTCAAGATATTACCGAGCGTAAGCGTCTAGAGCTGGCTTTGTTGGAGATTCAACAGCGATTCTGGGGTATTGTAGAGTCCTGCAATTTGGGCATTTCTCTGCTGCCTCTTGAGCCAGAATCCAAGCCACATGGCATGAACTCAGCCCTCAAGGATATAACAGGATATTCTGCAGAGGAACTGAAAGCTTTGCCTCTGGAGGCTTGTATCCCAGACTTGGCCAATGTTGAAACTCTAAAAAAACTTTGGCAGGAGTTGGTTGATGGCCGGCGCAGTCATTATGAATGGGAACATCCCTACACCCGTAAGAATGGCCAAATCATCTGGGTAAAGTCTCAGGTTTATGTTGTGAGAGATGAAGAACAAAAGCCTCTATTTGCCGTTCACTTCCTGGATGATATCAGCGAGCGCCGATCCATCAAATCTGCTCTTGGGGAAATTCAAAACCAATTGCAGGGGATCTTCAACTTCTGTAGCCAAGGGATTGCTCTGATGAGCTTGGATCCTGATCCCCGGTATCTCAGCCTCAATCCGGCAATGGCAGAGATTACGGGGTATAGCGAGGAAGATTGGTCGGCTCTGAAAGCGGAAGATTACACTCCCTATCCCGAAGATCGAGAACGGGGCGAGATACTCTGGAATGAATTGATTGCCGGATACGCTAGCAACTATGAATATGAAAAGGTGATCCGCCGTAAAGATGGCAGAGAGATCTGGGTTCGCCTGCAACTGTCTGTAGTGCGAAACGCTCAAAACGAGCCTCTGTTTGCCATTCAATTTCTAGAAGACATTTCCGAGCGAAAAAGGGCCGAAACTCACCTGCGAGAAAGTTTGGCCGATCTGGCCCGCAGCGAAGCACGTTACCGCGCCCTTTACGAAGTGATTCCAGACATGATTCTGCAGGTGGATCGGCAAGGGCTAATCCTGTCCTACAAGCCCCCCAAAGGATTTGCATCCGCCTATCCCGATGACCGCTATCCTAACCAGTACATTCAGGATCTGTTTCCAGAGCATTGGAAAACCTACTTTGCCCCTTTGCTAGAGAAAGCCTTTCAAACGGGAGAAATTCAGGTTATTGAATATCCGCTTCCTCAAATTTCTCAAGACGCGGCGGAAGCATTGCCGGAATATCGTGAGGCACGTCTGTTGCCCTTTGGGCCGGATGAGGCCATTGTTTTGGTGCGTGATATTACTCTGCGTAAGCGTTTGGAGCTGGCCCAGCAAACGCGAGAAGCTGAGTTAACAGCTCTGGTGCAACAGCGAACCCAGCAACTGGAACGCAGTCTACAGTTTGAATCGATTCTGCGCCGCCTTACCCATCAGATACGGGCAACTCTGGACGAAAAGCAGATCTTGCAGACGGTTGTGAACGAGCTGGGGAAATTTTTGGGCGTTCTTTTTTGCAATGTCGGCCTTTACGATAGCCGCCGAACCTACTCCCTGATCAGCTATGAATACACGACGCTTTCGACCTCTGGGATCGGCGCTCGGGTTCAGATGAAAGATTTTCCCCTCTTCTACGAACAGCTATGGCGAGGCTGGTGCTTTCAACTGTGCGCTCGGGATCGCCAACGGGATCCCGACACTTTGCCCCCTTATTTGACCAAGCTGGCCTGCCCCATTGCCGACGATCAGGGCATTCTTGGGGATCTGTGGCTGGCTCGGCCTCCTGAGGAGAGTTTTAGCGATTGGGAAATCGATTTGGCCCAGCAAATGGCGGCCCAGTGCGCGATTGCCCTGCGACAGGCCAGGCTCTACCTCAGCAGCCAGGCTCAGGTGACGGAATTGAAAAAACTCAGCCAAATTAGGGATAACTTCCTGGCCGCCGTCTCCCATGAGCTGCGCACTCCCCTTACCAGCATTAGCCTCTCGGTTCACCTGCTGAAACTGAGCCATCAAGTTTCTCCTCTCACCCCCAAGCAAATCCAGTATCTTGAGGTTCTGGAGCAGGCGTGCGAGCGAGAGATCTCCCTAATTAACGATCTTCTGGATCTACAAAATTTGTCGGGCAATACGCTCAAGCTGCCCTCTGAGCAGGTTAACTTGCCTTTCCTTTTGGCACCTCTCATCAATCGGTTCCAAGACCAGATGCGCAAGCGGCAGCAAACTCTACAAGTTCACTGGGATCCCCACTTGCCCTATTTGCACACCCATCCTCGCCTGTTGGAACGCTTGGTCTGTGAGCTTTTGACCAATGCCCACAAATTTACGCCCGCCGGCGAACACATTGTCCTAGAGGCTGTTGCTTTAGGTTCCGACCGCTGGGAGCTGCGCTTGACCAACACGGGCACCACCATTCCCCTCGAAGAACAAGAACGCATTTTCGAGCAGTTTTATCGCATCCCCCACTCGGATCCCTGGCAGCAGGGGGGAACAGGCTTGGGATTGGCTCTGGCCCAAGCCATTGCCAACCACTTGGGCGGCTCTTTGCAGGTGGAAAGCACTGCCCACCAAACCACGTTTATTCTTCGCTTGCCCGCAGCAGAATCTTGTTGACGATTCGGTTTGGGCCACTTATGGTGAGATTTACCATATGGGGGGCAGGGTGAAGGTAGCGCTGTTGCAACTGAACTACATCGTCGGCGATCTAAGCGGAAATGCCGAGCGCATCCGTTCGGCAGTCGAGGCAGTGGCGGCGGCGGGAGCAGAGTTGGCCATCACCTCGGAGCTGGCGTTGCTGGGGTATCCACCTCGCGATTTGTTGCTCTACCCGGCCCTGATCGAGAGAGCGAACCAAGTTTTGCAGCACTTGGCCAGCCGGCTACAGACCAGCATTCCGGTGGTCGTGGGATCCGTGCAGCCCAATCCTCTGCCTGAGGGTCGGCCCCTTTACAATGCTGCTGCCTGGCTGGAGGGGGGCCAGATCCGCCATTGGTTCCAGAAGTCGCTCTTGCCCACCTACGATGTATTCGATGAGGATCGCTATTTTGAGCCGGGATCCCAGCCCCAACCCATCGAGTACCGTGGCCGCCGCCTGGGCTTTACCATTTGTGAAGACATTTGGAACGACCGCGACTTTTGGCAGCACCGCCGCTACCACTGGGATCCGGTGGAAGAGATGGCCCGCTGCGGTGCCGACCTGCTGATTAACCTCTCGGCTTCCCCCTTCAGCCTAGGCAAACAGAAGTTGCGGGTGGAGATGCTGGGATCCCTGGCCCGCAAGCACGCCCTGCCCATTCTCTACGTCAATCAGGTGGGGGGCAATGATGATTTGATCTTCGATGGGGCCAGTTGCGCCGTGGATCGCTGGGGTCGGGTTGTGGCCCAAGCGGCTGCCTTTCAGCCGGATCACCTCATCCTGGATGTGGACGAGTTGACCCAGTCTCCCAACCCAGACCAGAGCCCACCGACCGCGGGATCCCGCTGGCCGACCGAACCGGAAGCTGAGCTGTACGAGGCGTTGGTTTTGGGCACCCGCGATTACGTCAGCAAATGTGGCTTTCGCGAGGTGCTATTGGGCCTGTCGGGAGGGATCGACTCTGCCGTCACTGCTGTGATTGCTGCCGATGCCTTGGGGCCGGAGCGGGTGCTGGGGGTGCTCATGCCCTCTCCCTATTCCAGCCCTGGCAGCCTGACCGACGCCTACCAACTGGCGCAAAACCTGGGGATCCCGACCCTAAAGCTGCCCATTCAGTCCATCATGGAGAGCTACCACCAGCTTTTGGCAGAGCCCTTTGCCGGCCTCCCCCCAGACATCACGGAAGAAAACCTGCAATCTCGCATTCGCGGCACCCTCCTCATGGCCCTTTCCAACAAGTTCGGGCGGCTGCTGCTGACCACAGGCAACAAATCAGAGCTGGCAGTGGGCTACTGCACCATTTACGGGGATATGTCCGGCGGCCTGGCGGTGATTTCCGATGTGCCCAAGACCTGGGTGTACCGCTTGGCTCGCTGGATCAACCGACAGCAGGAGCGGATCCCGCTTGCTACGCTGACCAAGCCCCCCTCAGCGGAATTGCGACCCGGCCAACAAGATAGCGACAGCTTGCCCCCCTACGATTTGCTGGACAAGATCCTGCAGCGGCACATCGAGCAGCATCAATCCGGCCCGGAGTTGGTGGCTCAAGGGTTCGATCCCGACACGGTGCAGCACGTGCTGCGGCTGGTTCAAAAAGCCGAGTTCAAGCGACACCAAGCTCCCCCTGGGCTGCGCATCACCGATCGCGCCTTCGGCACCGGCTGGCGGATGCCAATCGCCAAGCGGCAGGAAGGGATCATCTAATGGAACTAGTGGGATACCCTCACCAAATTTTCGGGCTGGAGGCCCGCACCATAGCCGCAGGCTTGGTGTCGGGAGGAAAGCCCGCCTCCTTATAGGTTTGCTGGTCAAAAGTCTGGATAAACTACAATAAGCCCATGAGCCAGACTATCTCTGTACGTTGCAAGCTGATAGTCCCACAAGAGTTGCGTCAAGAAATTGACCGCACCTTGCAGGGCTTTGCGAATGCTTGCAACCAGATTCTCAATACCGCCAAACAAAAGAACTGCTGGAACACCACCAAGCTGCACCACTTGGTCTATCGACCGGTAAGAGCAGCAACGGGGCTGAAAGCCAACCACGTCTGTCAGGCGCTCCGCCGGGTGATTAGTAACGCCAAGGCGGTGAAGCAAGTCCACAAGTTCCGCCCCACCAGTCTGACTTTGGACGCTCGTACTTTTAAGTACCGAGAGTCCGACCAAGCCGTGGGCGTGACCCTGATGAGCGGACGGGTTTGGCTCAAGCTCAAGATTGGCGGTTATCAAATCGCTTTGCTGCGGGGGCAAACACCCACCAGTGCTACTCTGTCCAAGACCAAGCAAGGGGAGTACTACATCAACATTGCGGTTGAGTTGGACACTCCCCCGACTGGCAAGACTCCCAAGGTAATCGGAGTTGACTTGGGCAGGCGGGATATCGCCACCGCTAGCAACGGACGCTCTTGGGGTGGAGAACACATCCAGGCCGTCCGTGACCGGTTCAGCCGTGTACGCGCCAAGGTTCAATCCAAACGCACTCGCAGCTCTAGGAGGCTGTTGAGAAGGCTCTCTGGGAGAGAACGGCGCTACCAGACATGGCTGAACCACAACATCAGCAAAACCTTGGTCAGGGATGCCCAGGCTATTGGTGCGGCACTGGCTTTTGAAGACTTGACAGGCATCAGAGATTGCTTGAATCAGAAGTCTCGAAGTAAGGCTGAGCGGCGCAGGACTAACAACTGGGCGTTCTACCAGCTCAGGATGTTTGTAGCCTACAAGGCTGCCATTGCTGGAGTGCCTGTGGTGCTGGTGCCGCCTGCCTACACCAGTCAGACCTGCCACAAATGCCTGCACATCCACCCTGAGCGGGGTAAGTCCTACCGCAATGGTAAGTCGTTCAAGTGTGGGCATTGTGGGTGGGAAGGGGATGCTGACCATAACGCTGCTCAGGTGATCTCTCTCCTTGGGGCGACTGTAAACTCGCCTGAAATTCCGAAACTTAGCTGTCCTCTGGGTCAGCTAGGGATTGGGATAAAGCCCGCACCCTGCGCATAGCGCGGGTGTCGGGTAGTTTACGCTTCCTGCTCAATACAATAAAGGGCCTGCAAGCCAGCAGACCCAAGGAAAAGCCAAAAGGCGGTAAGTTGAGGTCTCTTAGATCAGGCCCAGCCAGGAAGCAACGCCTTGGCCCGTCACCGCTTCGATGACAATGGCCAACACGAAGCCAATCATGGCAGCCCGACCGTTGAGGCGCTCTGCATACTCGTTAAAGCCAAACTTGGGCTCAGACAAATTGGGATTAGACATGAGAACCTCCAGGGTAGATGGGAACGATGGCGAGTGGGATCCGTAAAGAACGAAAACGAGAACGGCACTTGACCTTCAGTATAGTTTGCATTTCTTCATGATCGCAAGCAAGGTGGTCACCCGCTGCCGATGGCGGCGATGATCTGCCGCGCCAGGGGAATGGCCGCCTCATAGGCTTTGCCCTGATGCAGGTGCAGCACCAGCGTCCAGTTGGGATCCGGCAGGGGCCAAAAGGCCAGCAACCAGGCTTGAAAATCTTCTGCCCAGAGAATTGGTCGTCCTCGTCGTTGAGGATTGAGGATGGTGCCAGACTTGGCTGCCACTGGGATCCCTTCTGGGGCAATGCCGCGACAGGTGCCCGCTGTTGCCGCCAGGCTCATGCCAGCATGGAGAGCCTCCCAAATCCACTCCGGTAAAGAGAGGGCAGGCAGAGAGACCTCGCCAGAAAGGGGTACACCTCGGCGGGCAATCACGCCCCCATAAACCAACAGCTCCCAGGGATCCACCGGCCCAGCCAGACCGGTCGCCAAGAGCGGAGCCGGAGTTGTATTCTGCACACTCCCTAGGCCGAAGCGCCGCAGCCACTCCACCAGGGTATCGGCCCCCAGCTCCCAGCCCAACTGGTAAAAATGCACGTTGCAAGAGTGGGCCAGGGCCTGGCGCAAGTTCAAGGTTCCATGTCCGCGGGGATCCCAGCAGGGTAGCCGGCCCAACCCCAATTGCGGCGGCGGATCCCACCAACCCGGGCAGTGGATCAAGCGCTCGCCGGAGCTGATCCCGGTCTGCAGAGCAGCAGCGGCAACGGCACACTTGACGGTTGAGCCAGGGCTGGCCCTGATTCTGGAAGCCTGCTCCGGCTGCCAAACCCTTGTTAAACGACCGGTGTTCAGGTTGAGGACGGCGGCAAAATCGCGCGGATGGGGCAGCCCTGCAGATTTCCCCTGCAAGCCCCAGGTCAAAGCAGAACCCAATAGCCAGGCTCCACAGGTGCGACGGTTCATCTGCTGTTGGCCCCGAAAACCCAGCCAGACAAAAGCGGATCCCTGTTACAAAAATTCGGAAATCGCAGCCTTCTCACGGACTAGGGTAATCTGAGTTCAGGTCAATGGAGATAACCCTCATGGCAATTCAGCGTGGTGCCAAAGTCCGTGTGCTGCGGAAAGAATCCTACTGGTACCGGGATGTGGGAACGGTTGCAGCGGTGGATACCAGCGGCATTCTCTATCCGGTGATCGTTCGTTTCGACAAGATCAACTACTACAACATCAACACCAACAACTTCCGCGAAGATGAGCTGGAAGTGTTGGAAGCTCCCAAGGCCAAGGCCAAAGCCGCTCCGGCCAGCTAAGCCAAAGTTCTGATGCCGGGGACTGTGTTCTTGAGCAAGTCGTTCTGTGCCTGAACTGCCGGAAGTTGAAACAGTTCGGCAAGATTTGCAACGCCTCACCTTGGGGCCGCGGATACTTGCGGTGGAGGTGCTCCTGGCCCGCACCATTGCCTACCCTGCAGGGGAGATGTTTGGGCGGAGCTTGATTGGCACCCGTTTTACCCAGTGGCAGCGGCGAGGAAAGTATCTCCTGGGATCCCTGGATTCGAGAGCTGTTCTGGGCGTGCATCTGCGCATGACCGGGCAGTTGCTCTGGGTGCAGGGATCCACCCCTTTATCAGCTCACACTCGTGTTCGTTTGGCCTTCGAGGAAGGGTGGAACTTGCGCTTTGTGGATCAGCGCACCTTTGGCCAGATGTGGCTGGTGCCCGCCGGTGTTGAGCTGGAGGCGGTGATCCCCACCCTGCAGACTTTGGGGCCGGAGCCCTTTTCGCCAGCTTTTTCTGAGGCCTATTTCCAGGCTGCCCTGCAGAAGAGTCGCCGTCTTATTAAAACCGCGCTGCTGGATCAATCGCTGGTAGCCGGGGTGGGCAACATTTACGCCGACGAAGCCCTGTTTCTGAGCGGCATTCACCCTTTGACGCCAGCAGTTCAGCTTTCGGATGTGGCCAAGGCACGCCTGCGAGAAGCTTTGATCGAGGTGTTACGGGCCGGGCTGGAGCAGCGGGGCACCACCTTGCGGGATTACCGGGATCTGCGTGGGCTCAACGGCAACTATCAAGGGCAAGCGTGGGTGTACGGTCGGGAAGGGGATCCCTGTCGCCTCTGTGGCACCCCAATTCAGCGGATGAAGCTGGCAGGTCGGTCGGCCCATTTTTGCCCCCACTGCCAGCCACTCAAAACCCCCCTCTCCCTTGGGGAGAGGGGTTGGGGGTGAGGGGGAGCGCTTGGGCTCCGGAGCAGCTACCATCGCCAGTGCAGGGGATCCGGTGAAAAGAATGGCATGGCTCCGGTTCACAAAGCTCTGGGGTGGGGCGAGTTTGCTCGGCTGGGTGGTCTTCCCAGGGGCTGCGGCCTTTGCCCAACTGGAGTTGGATGCCCAACTGGGCCGCTCCCAAATTGTTTCTCCCAGCAAAGATTGCCCCGCCTGCAACCTAACGGGGGCAGAACTGCCGGGAGCTGACCTCAGGGGGGCCAACCTAAAAGAAGCGATCCTCAGACAGGCCAATCTCCAAGCTGCCGACCTCTCCCAAGCAATCCTCAATCTGGCCGATTTGAGAGGGGCCAATCTGAGTGGCTCAGCTCAGGCAGGGGCTTTCTTGTGGGAAGCCGATCTGGCGCAGGCCAACCTGCAGCAGACAGATCTGACGGGTGCCAATCTGCAGGTGGCCAACTTAAGCGGGGCCGACTTGCGTCGAGCCATCCTCACCGGCGCCGACCTCACAGGGGCCAAGTTACACAATGCCGATCTGCGGGGGGCCGACCTGCGAGGCGCTTTTCTGGAGGGGGCGGATCTGACCGGCGCCCTGTACAATGCCCAAACCCGGCTGGATCCCACCTTTGACCCCCAGGCCCGCGGCATGGTCTTGGTGAAGCCATAACCCCCCTCTCCCCAAGGGAGAGGGGCTGGGGGTGAGGGCGCTTTATTTGGGATCCCCCCTTGGGCAGATTAAAACCAGCACCCCCTCGGCTGGGATCCCCTGCCATGACTTCCCCTGTCCGCGTTCTCATTGCCGACGATCATCCCCTCTTCCGGCTGGGGCTGAAGTTTGCCCTGCAAGCCCAAGGATTTGAGGTGGTGGCCGAAGCCGAGACGGGATCCCAGGCCGTCAACTGTTGTCGCAGTTGCCCCATCGACGTAGCCATTTTGGATGTGCGCATGCCGGATGGGGATGGGATCGCCGCCTGCCAGCAAATCACCGAGCTGGGCCTGCCGGTGGTGGTGGTGATGATGACCACCTTTCAGGAGCCGGGTCTGATTGAGGCAGCCCGCCGCGCCGGGGCCAAAGGCTACCTTTCCAAAGAGACCGACCCGGCGGAATTGGCCCGCGTCATCCGTCAGATTTTGTCCAACCCCGAACGAGACTGGCTGCCTGCCCGACAGGAGCTGCCCAAGCTCACCCCCCGCGAGCTGTGTGTGCTGCAACTGATGAAAGAGGGCCTGGCCAACAAGCAGATTGCCCGCCGCCTGGGCCTGAGCATCGAAACTGTCAAAGAATACGCCAGCACCGCCTACCGCAAGCTGGATGCCAGCGACCGCGTCACCGCCCTCCTCAAGGCGCAACAACTGGGGATTTTGTGAAAGGATATTGAGGATTCTTAAGAATCTTGCAGAGAGGGGGCTGGCAGCTCCCCCCAGCGGTGGGGATGTCCGAAACTCCGGATCCCTTGCATACTGTTGCTATCTTGGCATCTGCCCAAGTGCCCCTTCTCACCTGCGTTATCTGAGATACGGCCATGTCTGCTCCTTCCCCGCTGCTGCTCAAGCTCACCCTGCGCTTGCTCGCCTCTTTGAAAGCACGGGTGGATCGGCGCAAGATCCGAGAGCGGGGCTTTGTCCTGCCGGTGGCTGTTTTGATCGTGCTGGTCTTGAGCTTGGTGACGGTAGGGCTGCTGACCCGCTCTACCCAGCGCACCATCCAAACCCAGGTGGAACGGGCGGAGCTGACCATCAGCCGGCAACTGAATGCTGCCATCGACCGGGCCAGGGCCAAGATTGACAACCTGATTCGGGATCGCCGCCTGCCCAACAGTGCCCCCACCGATGCCCAATTCACCTCTGCGCTGCTCAACGATGGCGCATTGGTGCCTGCAGAGCCCTCGGATCCCTATACCCTTCCCGATGAGCGGCGCTTTTTGCTGAACTACAGCGCCCTTGTTCGGGATCCCCAGAATCGGAGCCAGGGAATTGAAGTGCAGCGGCAAGCCCCAGTCTGGTGGTTCTTGGTGGATACCGACAACAACGGGATCGACGACTCCGTTACCGCCTACACCATTCTGTACAACCGCCGAGCGCCGGTTACGGGGCAAAGGAACCTCCAGGACTTTGAGGAAAACATTTCCGATACTGAGCGGGCGCGGCGACTGGTGATCCGCGGTGGGCCACTGCAGGGTTCGGCCTTGGCGGGGTGTACCGATTCTCCGGCTGAACAGACGGTCAACCCCAACGTGGGGGACTGGTTCCAGGTGGGCTCATCTTTGCAAAAGCCCTTTCAGGTCTATGCAGTTACTCTTCCCATTGAGGGGGCCGACTCCACCACCCGCGCCGTTTCGGCTCTGCAGTTTCAGCAAGATCGGCGGCGGGATCTGCTGAACAAGTGGGGAATTTTCAACCGCGGCGACGTGGAGTTTTTCTTTACTCCTGGCTACAACTGGAACGGTGCTATCTACGCAGGCGGTAGCCTTTTCTTCCGGAACACTGCCAACAACTTGTTCCGGGCTTTCGCCATCAGCTCGGAGCAATCCTGCTTCTACATGCCCGCTGACAACTCTGAGATCACTGCCTTTGGAGAGCTGGTGGCAGGGGCCATTGGCTACGCCGGCCAGCAGGTGAGCGATACTCTGATTTTCGATGTTCACTCTGACCAGAAAGACGTAGCGCCACAGGTGCTGGCTCGGTTGAACAACCAAAATTTTGACTCGGTGCAGAACCAGGTAGAGCCAGAAAATGTGGCGCTGGATCCGCTGGAGCTACAGCTTTTTGGTCGCATTCGCACCCGCGGAACCTACGCCCAAGATGTAGCAGGATGGGCAAATTCTCCTCTCAACGCCAAAAAGAGAAAGAGGGAGGACCCTGACGCCCAAGAGAGGGAGAACCCTGGCCGGATTAAAGCTGGCGGCTTTCGGTCCGACCAGGCCTGCCCGCCCTACGTGGACGATGTGTATCGGGCCGACAACCGCTTTGGCCCCAAGGCCAGCTATGACCGTCCACCGGTCGAACCTAACCAGCAGAGGGGCTGCGACGTGGACACCTTTGCTCAGAGGTTTGGTGTCAATGCCGGTAGCCCGATTCCTGCTGATGCCAGGAACAACCAGAATGAGTCTTTGACCGAGGACAACCCACCCCCAGGCGCCCTTTCCGAGGTGGGCTTGGATGGCTATTGGGAGCGGCGGGCACGCGTGGAGGGCTTGCGGGTGATCGTGGGGCAGCGGCTGGAGCTAACCCGCACCGATTCTTTGCCTTTGCCTTTGGTGCCCACCGGGAATGCGGATGATCCCACCAAGTTACAGGCCATTTTCATCAGCAACGAGGCGCGGCAACGGCTAACGCTACGGGATAACCCAGCGGCAGTGCAGGCCACGGCCGTTTACCACTACAGCCATGAGCAGGGGCGCTTTCCCATTGCCTGCTTGGCCACGGTGGCTCACCCCGGCACTCCCTGGAGCTTGCAGCGGGCTTCCACCTTCCCTACCGGCGACCAGCGCACTCAACTGGGCATCAACTTCTTTACCGGAGAGGGCACCAACGTTTGGGAGTATGACCCCGAGCCGATGCGGGAGCAACTGCGGCCTGGCACTCCTTTGTGGACAGCGCTCACCAACCTGGCCAATTTTGCCGGCGATCCCGATGGGGCCTATCCACCCAAGCAAGAAGCGGGCCGCATTCACCCGGATCCGTTTATTACGGCTTTTGGCAACTTCTCCGAGCTGCGGCGGGCGATTGGGCAGGCGATTGATCTGGTCAACCGAGGCACTCCCGCTGACCAAGTGACTGACCAACTGAGCCTAGCCGACCAAACCACGCTGCAAACGGCAGGCTGCATGTTGGGCATGCTGGCCGATAACATCCTGCGCATTCGGGATGCCGCCACTGCCAGCAATCCTGATCCCACAGCTCAAATCCTTTGGAACGACATCCAAGCCAGCCGAGCTGGGAACCGAGAAGCAGCCAACCGGTTTTATCTGCCGCTGCGCTACATTTTCCCTCTGCAGCCCTTCCACCACAGCGTGCCCCCCAACCCCAACGATCCCCTTGAAGATGAGCGGAGGCGGGCCTACCCCTTCTTACAGGGGCCAGTAACCTATCAAGCCGTGGTGGATCTGGAATCCATGAGGCTGAGGCCCCGGGCCACCATTGACCAGTGGACTTTGCCCCATGCCCCAGCCAATTGCACTGCTGCTGGCCCCAATAGCAACCAATTTGATCTCATTCGGATTGGCAACCAGTGTCGTCGCGTGCCCTTCAAAGATTCCGTCTTCTACGATGGCCGCGAGGCGATGGCGGTGCGGGCCCTCAACATCGACCTGGCCCTGCTGACCAACAACGTCAACGGACAGGCCAGGGGGTTGATTAACGGGGACACTTGGCTGCCTGCCGGCATTGGCGAGAACCGAGAAGGGGGGATTTTCTACGCCTTCCGGGAAGATGCCGTGCGGGAAGATGCCATTGCCCGCCCACCCTTGGGCACTTTTGATAGCTACCTGACCAACTGGCGCAACGCAAACGCCCGCGGCACTTTGGGCAGCGCTGGCGTTATGAACGCCGGTCAGCCGAATCGAGGCACGGCCAATGGCCAAACGGTCTGGGATCCCCCTGTTTCCAATCCAGGTGGACTCAGCCCCAAACCGGTGGACTACTATGCCGATCCGGATCGGCGGCCCTACGGCTTCCGGCTGCGCAACGGGGCGGTGCTGGCCCGCGGCGGGTTCAACCCTGATGACGCGATTTTTGGCCTCTCCTTCGTTTCCGACAACCCCGTTTACATCCAAGGGGACTTTAACCTGCATCAGACGAGGAACGGGCACCAGCTGGAGGAGTTCACAACTCGCCTTGCCTTCGGAGCAGACGGCCTCTACAGCAACTTCTACGGGCGGCTGCGGGCCAATGAAGATCGGCGCTTTGCCCGGGCGGCGGAGGATCTCTGGCGGCCTAGCGACGTGTTGGGCGACTCGGTGAACATCCTCTCTGCCGATTTCTGCGATGGCAGCATTGATGATGCCTTTGTCCAGGATGGCACCCTCAATGGCGGCGGCGTTAACTACAACCCCGGGCAGGACTACGACGGTGGGCGGGCATCAGCCCCTCGGCGGTGGGATTACTACGGCTGTCTCAGTAAGAACGGCAGGGATAACCTGGGACTCAACACCTCCTTCCTCAACCAGGCCCTGGTAATCCGCGGCAACAACTGGCCGGCTCCGGATCCCAACAGAGATGGTGCTGGGGTTCTGCGCTTCGACAACACCAACGGGGCGCAGAATTTGGGCAACCACGTGCGGCGGCCAGGCTGGCCAGAGGTGTTTGCCCGCGACACCATCTTTGCTCGCCGAGGTAGCACCGATAGAAACTCCAATGAAGCCGACTGGACAGCAGGCGGTGGCGTGCCGGAGGTGCGACTTCTGCGGGCACCCGACAGGGGCTCACCCGATCTCAGGAATCCAGGCTATGCCGACTTTGGAGTGCGCATCTCGGCTCTAGGCAACCCGGTGTTGGATACCTCCCGCTGGCTGCTGATAGCTTCCCTCCAGCCTTGCCGACCGCCTGAAATGGAAGGAGGCGGTGGCCTGTTGGCCGAGTACTACAACGGCTGGATAACCAGCCCGCAGAACCAGTACAACCGCAACACAGGGTTTGGGAACACCGGAGCCGTAGGCCCCCTGCCTTCGAGAGCTCAAGAGGCCAACCTGCCCTACTTGCGGGCGGTGCGCTGGCCGGATCCAATCTATCCTGCTCAAGATTGGCAGATCGGCTCCTTCATGAAAGAAGAGGATCAAGGAGGGCCAACCTGCAACACCTCAGGCGGCTGGGGCAGCTCAGCCGGCTCGCGATGGGCCTGTATTCGCGATGCTTTAAAAACCGATGGTTCCGTTGTTTCCGGCTGGGATCCCCCTAGAGATCCACCTGGAAAAGGCTTTGCCTTCTGGGAAGACGGTGGCCATCCCGATCTCCCGCCTTGGGGTGGGTTCTACTACCTGTTTGCCAACCAGGACTACCTGATCACCAACTCCCCCTTCCTTTCGTGGAATACTCAACCCGACTTTCCCAAGGCTGGCTTTTTGTGGATGCCAAGATGCAGTGAGCCGGATACGTCTCAACCTCCCGCTGATGCTCTAGACATAGACAGGGGCAACATAGGCTTCTGGCGCTCCTGCTGGCGGCGCAGAGAGAAGTCATGGGGAAGTGGCAACAAGTATGGTAATGACTTTTTTGTAGTGCGCTGGGTAGGGGAGCTGTATCCCCGTTGGCCGGGTGTTGCCACCTACAACCTCAACACCGACGATGGGGGCCGACTCATCATTCGCAGAAACCCCAACTACACTCCTAACCCAGATGAGGAAAAGCCAGCTTTTGGAGGCTTCTATCTCAATGCGGGCACTCGTCTAGAACATCTGCCGGAGGATAAGGCTGTTGGTGTCGAAGCTTGGTCGGATAGCGCCGATAACCGTGTGAGTTTCCGGCTGGAGCTGCAGTGCGTTACCGACTACACTCGGCCTTCTCCCTACCTGGTGGAGATTCAGGCCTACGAGAACATGGGCAATGCCTTCGTCCGCTTTACAACCCAGGGAGACGGGCAGCCGCTGGAAAACTATGACCTTCGCTACCTGAAGCCGCTGAAGCCGGTCAACCAACCTTGCCAGCCGGATCCAATCAAGGGTAGCGAGCTCGATGAGAGTAAAGATCCCTATCAGCGCTCCTGCGCAGAACCCCTTAACTGCAATCCCATCTGGACAGGCTGGAGTCCTGCATGTAGAACCGACATCTGTGTGGCCACCACCATCACCCAAACCAGAACGGCCACCTTGCCTGCCGGTTGCCCTGGCACTCCGCCAACGCCGCAAACTCGGACGATCCGCTGCGACCCTCAGTACAACTACGGGCCTTGGTCAGATTGGACGCCTCAGTGTACCCCGCAGCAGCAGTGTAGCGGCACCAGCATCACCCAAACCCGCACCCGCACAGTAACCCCGCTCTGTCGCAGCCAAAGCCCCTTCACCGAAACCGAAACCCAAACCATCACCTGCAAGCCTCCAGATGCTAGCTGCGGTGCTTGGTCTAAATGGACTCCTGAGTGTACGGTGGCCAACGGCGGCACCAAAGTCACCCAAACTCGCAGCCGCACCTGCACAGTGGCAGCTTGCGGAACCAGCTACACCGAGACGCAATCCGAGACGGTTACTTGCCCGCAGATTTGCAACTACGACTGGGGGCCTTGGTCACCGGCCAGTTGCAATGAGGTCAAGATCGACTGCGGCACAACCGAAACCTTTACCCAAACCCGAACGGGCACCCTCATCGACAGCACCAGCAGCCCCACCTGCTCGCCCAATGCAACGCAGACCCAACCTTTGACCTGTCGAGGGCGTCCCTGCGGGCCCAGCACCTTTGCCCCAGAAACGCCCTCCAAGAGCCCCTTGGGCGAGTGGATGGCAGCCAAGCCCAACACGGTGGAGCTGCGCCCCATTCAGGCAGTCGAGGCCGATCCGGAGCCGGAGACCATCAGCGTGAATACGGTGGCCGCGGCTCCTGCTGAAGGCGTAACCATTGCCCTGCAGCCGCAGCTTTCCCCGGTGCTGGAGGTGAAAGCCGGGGTGCCCAAGCCACCCAAGTGGCCCAACCCTGCCGAGGCTCTGCAGGCGGCCTTCAATTGGATGTTTGGCGAACCGGCCTATGCTGCCCGCGAGGGCTTGGTGAGAGGTGGCGTTCTCTCCGAGATCGTTTCTCAACCCAACCGCGAGCCCGGCATCCGCCCGGCTATCAAGGGAGAGGCTCTAGAAGACCCGTTTACAAAGGGAACCGAGGGAACCGACCTCTGGCTCTGGGCCCGAGCGCTGAGGCGCAAATTACTTAGGGAAGATCTGACGGTGGGCTGCCCCTCGGAGGAGGAAGGCCCAGATTCCAAAGGCGGCTTCTGGGTGCCCGGAGTGTTTCGCCCCAACTTCAACACCACCTTCAAGTACACCGCCTACACCGGTGACAGCCGACCCAGCACGTTGCGCATCAAAGACTGGAACGGAGACGGCAAACTGAACTTCTGGGACAAAAACGACAACGGCGTTCGCGACTCCGACGAGCCTTGGGATGTTGTTTTGGATCGGGATCCGCTGTTTGCGGAGAAGAATCCTGCCAATCCCAATAACAATCCCAATAAACTGCTGGTTCAGCCCCAGATGGCGTTGAACCCCTATGCTTGGGTAAACGAAGGTGACACTCAGAACTACTCCCCAAGCTCCAACTATCGTGGCGGTTACTACATTGACACCAAGGGGAGCGAAGATATCCGCAATGGCCTGTGCTTCTACGTCAGGGTGGGCTCTGACTCGGGCACCAAGAGGGTTCAAATCCAGATCGATCGCAACGGTTCCACAATGACCGACAGCGATTTCCCCAGCGATACCGCCGCTTTTGCTTGGGTGGATGTGGAGCCGTTCACCCTGGACCTGAACAAGGCTCCCACTGGCTTTGCCGGCGAAAACCCGGTGCTGGGGGTAATCCTGGATGAGGTGACCCGGCGGCCCATTCCCATTCCCCGCTTCCAAGAGCTGGCCTCAACCGATGTGAACCAGCGCCGCCGCAACGACGATGGCAGCCAAAACCGGCAGCTGCAGCCGGCCAGGGAAACGCGGGTGAATGCCACTGCCATCAGCGGCACCCTGCCCTCGCGGCTAGACCAAACTGCCGGCGGCATGCACAACTTCCTGCGTCTCAACGAGCTGTGGAGAAATACCAACCTCTTCTTCAGCGGCTCGATGATCCAGCTCAACTACAGCACCTATGCCACCGGCCCCTTCCTGCAGCAGAGCTTTGAGCCGCCCAACTTGGTTACGGGCTCGGCCCTCACGCGGGGCTACGACTACTACTACCCACCCAATCGCCGCTTCGGCTACGATGTGGGCCTGCAAATTGCCCGTCGTCCCAGCGCGGTGTCGGCTCGCTTCCAATTCCCCTCCAATGCCCGCACTGAGTTCTTGCGGGAGTTGGATCCTCAGGATCCATATGTGCGGCGGCTGCGCTGCGGGCTGCAAGCTCAGCCAGATGTGCCCCTGCAGGCGGCTGCTCGGATTGGAGGCTGTAATGAGTTCAACTGATATCGACTCCCCAAGCCAGGGGTAGATTCAAGGTAGGAGCAGAGTGGGCTAAGGGAGGGATCGATGAGCAAAGGACGGCTTTGGCGGCAACAAGAAACAGGGGGCTTTACCCTCATTGAGGTCTTGGCGTCGGTGGTCATTGTGGCTTTGGCTATGGCCGCTCTTGCTCCTGCTCTCACCCTGATCGCCTACCGGCGGGCCATGACGGAGCGGATAGAAGTGGCCAATCAACTGGCCCGAGCCGAGGTAGATCGCATTCGCACTCTGGTTGACCTGGAACTGGCCGCCAACCCAGCTGCTTTCCAGAACCCGGCTCAGTTGGCTCGTCTGCCCAGGATTGGAGCAAGCCCCTTGGCCAATACCCCGCCTCCTGCTGATATGGACAACCCCGGCCCCAACTACTCCATTCGCCTGGCCGAAGTGCGGTTGCCGGGGCGAAACCCCGAGGTCTATGTCATCCAAACCTTTCGGGATAGGGGCGGGGAATGCATTGACCGACGCAACAACACCGTCATCTCAGGGGTTCCCTGCTCCTTCTTTTTGGGGGTGAGGGTGTACCACCGCTTTTCCTTCAACCCAACCACTCGACAGGCTCTTCCTGGCCTGCGCGCTGAGACGGTCTCCGCCAATCAGAACTTGGCCAATGCCGATGTGTGGCTCTTTCCCATGGCCAGCTCGATTGTGGAAGTCAACCTGGCCGCCAATTTGGGGGATGTTTGCCGGGCCATTTTGGCCGACGTTCAAGCTAGGGGTGGGATCCCGACCAACAACTGCAATGCCTTCCCGCTGCCCAGCCCAAGTCCTACCTCGCTTTGAAGCGACGGGTAAGCTCCTCCTGCAGGCTCACAAAAAGGTGGTGTTTTCCTATGTTCAAGGTTTTTCGCCACAGGGTTTACCAGAGTGCGGGGTTTACCCTCATCGAGCTTTTGGTGTCGCTGGTGGTAGCCTCGATCTTTCTGCTGGCCACCGGCATGATCGTTATCGAAACCATGCGGGTGGATCGGGAAGAGACGGGGCGCACTCAGGTGCAGGCGGAGCTGACCCAGGCCATGCAGTATATCCAGCAGGATCTGGCGGAGGCGCTTTACATCTACAACGATGCGGAACAGCCCAACGGAGACGGAACGCCAGATCTCATCCAAAGGCTTTACACCCCCGGCTGGATTCGCCGCCCCGATGGAGCCATTCCAGTGGTCGCCTTTTGGAAGCTGAATCCGATCCCACGCGATTGCTATCAAGGCCCTCCGACCTTGCAACAAATTCGAGAAGGCCGAGTAACTTTGAAGGAGAGACCTACGGGTATTTCCGAAGCTGACTGGGATAACATCCGCAGCCGCCGCAACATCTATACCTTGGTTGTGTACTACTTGCAACGTAACTACAACAACGCCGGTAACCCAGACGGCAGCACCCCCTGGGAGGGCAATGCGCGCATTGCTAGGTTTGAGTTGCAACCTTTTAATGATACATGCATTGAGCGCAGCCCATTCTTCAGGGTTGATCCCGATCCATATCGGCAAGGCTTCCTTGACTGGCCCGCTGAGAAGGATCTTCAAGATCTCGAGCAGAGGGGGACACCCCAGGAACCCATTGCCGCGGCAGGCAATCGAGGCCCTCGTCTTGTAACTCTGGTCTCCAATATCTTTAGCAGCCGGCAGGGCAGCCCGCAGGTTGCACCCGCTTGCCCGCAGGGCTATGCCTTTGGTGGCGGCAAGCCCAACGGCGTCACCTTCCCAGGGCTGGGAGATAACCAAAACGACGTGGGCTTCTATGTCTGCGTGCGGCAAAGCGTCGGCGCTGACCGACCGCAGGATGTGATCATCAACATCACCGCCACGGCCATGGAGCGGGCCAACCCTGGCCTTTTCCGTCGCTACATCCGAAATGCCACCAGCGTTGATGCGGAGCAGGTGTCGCGGTATCTGACGACAATGCAAACTCAGGTGTTGGCCCGTGGTGTGTTTAATCGTCAAGCCTAGTCAAGCCTATGTGACTTATTCGGAGGGGGGATTCCTACCTATGTTGGCCTCGATGAGCAGATTCAGACGGACTGCACCTGCCCAGATGAAGGGCTTTACCCTGGTAGAACTCTTAGCGGTCACCGTCATCATCGGCATCTTGGCCGCGCTAGCCGTTCCCTCTGGGATCAATATCTGGGCGCGGATCCAGCTTGATGATGCGCAAAACAAGGTAGAGCGGGCTTTGCGCACCGCCCGCACCAATGCCAGGGCTTCTCTCTTGGGCCGAGCTTGGGTGGTGAGGGTGGACAATTCGGAGCCGAATGTACCGACTCTGGTTATTCAAGATGAGCAGGGCCTTTGCGATGAACCCACCCCCTGTCAGCGGGTGCGCCTGAATAATTTTGTAACCGTCAACAGTATCTTCCCTGGTGAAGTGACATCCACTTTAATTGCCATACCAGAGCGGTCAACTTTAATTGCCATACCAGAGCGGTCAGTGGAGGTTATGCGGTCAGTGGAGGTTGAGGTTATAGAGAACGCCCCCACCTTCGCCAACGGGGGGGCAGTTTTTGAATCCGATGGCCGCGCCCGTCAACTGGATCGCTTTGTGGTCAGCAGCCCTGATGAAGTGACATCCACTTTAATTGCCATACCAGAGCGGTCAACTTTAATTGCCATACCAGAGCGGTCAGTGGAGGTTATGCAGTCAGTGGAGGTTGAGGTTATAGAGAACGCCCCCACCTTCGCCAACGGGGGGGCAGTTTTTGAATCCGATGGCCGCGCCCGTCAACTGGGTCGCTTTGTAGTTAGCAGCACCTACTCTCAGGGAGAAAACCGCTGCGTGGTGGTGAGCACCTTGATAGGCACTATCCGCAAGGACAACGACCCGGCTTGTGCAAGTAGAACAGATGCAGAAGACTAGCCAGGCTTGCAACCTTCTTGAAAGAGGGTAGGATGGTCAGGCCGATGTTTTTGGGTGGAGCATGGCTTCTCCTTCCCTGATCCCTCAGGAAAAAACTTTCCCTTGGCAAACTCGTCAGCCTGCTTTGCTGGTGCTGGCGGATGGCACTTCCTTTGCCGGTTGGTCTTTTGGGGCGCCGGGCACGGCGGTGGGCGAGGTGGTGTTTAACACGGGCATGACCGGCTACCAGGAGGTGATCACCGATCCCAGCTACCGGGGGCAGATCATTACTTTCACCTGCCCTGAGCTGGGAAATACCGGAGTGAATGAGCTGGACGAAGAATCGGCTCGGCCCCAAGTCGCGGGGGTGATTGCCCGCAATGTATCGCGCTTGGCCAGCTCCTGGCGGGCTACATCCACCCTCCCCGAATACCTGCAACGATATGGGATCCCGGCCATTGCTGGGGTAGATACGCGGGCTTTGGCACGGCGGCTGCGCTCTCAGGGGGTGATGAACGGGGCCCTTTCCACGGAGACTTTGGATCCCCAGGTTTTGTTGGAGCGGGTGCGCCAAGCTCCTTCCATGCAGGGGTTGAGCTTGGTGGCGGAAGTTACTACTCCCCAACCCTACGAGTGGCTGGAGCCTACGCCTGCCGATTGGGACTATGGCCGCAGCCAAGGGATCCCAGTGCCGGAGCCGCCCCTGCGGGTGGTGGCCCTGGATTTCGGCGTTAAGCGCAACATTCTGCGCCGCCTTACCCGCTATGGCTGTCGCGTCATGGTGTTGCCGGCCAATGCCAGCCCGGAGCAGATTTTGAGTTACAACCCCGATGGGATCTTCCTCTCCAATGGGCCAGGGGATCCCGCCGCTGAGACGACTGCCATCCGCACCACGCAAGCGCTGCTGCAAACCGGGAAGCCCCTATTTGGGATCTGCCTGGGCCATCAGATTCTCAGTTTGGCCCTAGGGGGATCCACCTACAAGCTCAAGTTTGGCCACCGCGGCCTCAACCACCCTTGCGGGTTGGAGAAGCAAGTGGAGATCACCAGCCAGAACCACGGATTTGCGGTGGATGCCGCTTCGATCCCCGCCGATGGGGTGGTAATCACCTACCTCAACTTGAATGACCACACCGTAGCCGGGATCCGCCACCGTCACCTGCCCCTGTTTTCCGTGCAGTATCACCCGGAAGCCAGCCCCGGCCCTCATGATGCCGATCACCTCTTCCGGGAGTTTGTGGAGCTAATGCTGCAGCACCGCCGTTTAGCGGGATAGATGGGCTAGACGCAGAGCAAGGGCCTCGCGCGCTTCTTCCCGGTCGTCAAAGTGAATCTTCTCAGTGCCTAGGATCTGGTAGTCTTCGTGGCCTTTACCGGCAATGACCACCGTATCCCCTGGCTGAGCTTCGAGGATGGCTAGACGAATGGCCTGCCGCCGATCCACCTCCACGGCCCAGGGGAATCCAGGGATCCCAGCCAAGATATCCTGCAAGATCCGCTGCGGATCTTCAGTGCGCGGGTTATCTGAGGTCACGATCACCTGATCTGCCCAGGTGGCGGCAATGCGGCCCATCTGCGGGCGCTTACCCCGGTCGCGATCTCCACCACAGCCAAAGACGCAGATCAGCCGGCCTTGAACTTGCGGGCGCAGCGCCTTGAGCAGGTTTTCCAGCCCATCGGGGGTGTGGGCATAGTCCACGATTACCGTGATGTCCTGCCCTGGCAGGCTCACCCGCTCCATTCGCCCCGGTACTCCGGGAAAACGGGGCAAGGCCGACTGGATGGCCTCAGGGGGGATCCCCAAGTGCAGCGCTACCCCTACCGCCGCCAGCAGGTTGGCCAGGTTGAAGGATCCCACCAGGGGGGCTGCCACGGCAAAGGCGCCAGAGGGGGTGTGCAGGGTCGCCTGTAAGCCGTTGGGGTGCAATTGAACGTTGCTGGGCCAGAGGCCAGGGATCCCCTGCAGGGGCTGCAGCGAGTAGGCCCAGGGCTGCAGATCGGGCCGAATGGCTTGCAAGAGCCGCCGTCCCCCAGCATCGTCGGCGTTGATCACCGCCCGCCCTTGGAGATACTCCTGTCGGAAGAGGGTGGCTTTGGCCTGCCAGTAGTTCTCCATGCTGCCGTGGAAATCCAGGTGATCCTGGGTGAGGTTGGTCCAGACGGCAGCGGCAAAGGAACACCCCCACACTCGATCTTGAGCGAGAGCATGGGAGCTCACCTCCATCACCGCCACCTCCGCCCCGGCTCTCTGGGCTTCCCTGAGGCTGCGCTGCAGTTCAGGCGGAAAAAGGGTGGTGTGGGGAGCAACTTCGCTGTGGCCCGGCCAGCGGTTGTACAGAGTGCCCAGCAAAGCCGCGGAGCGACCGGCAGCCTGCACCAAATGTTCGATTAAGTGGGTGGTGGTGGTTTTGCCGTTGGTGCCCGTCACCCCCACCAAGGTCAGTTGACGGGCGGGAAACCCATAGAAAGCTGCCGCCACCTGGGCCACGGCCTTGGGGAGAGCCTCGCGCGGCATAAGCAGGATAGGCTGCTGCGACAGCAACTCCTGAGAAGACAAGCTCTCCCACGCCTCCTGGGAGATCAGGGCGGCCACTGCCCCTGCCGCCAGGGCCTGGGCCACGAAGCAACCCCCATCCACGCGGGATCCCGGCATCCCCAAGAAGAGATCCCCCGGCTGTACCTGGCGAGAGTCGGCACAGAGGCCCCAGACCTGCACCCCCTCCAGGGATCCCTGGGCCAATTGAGGCTGGATCCCAGCTTGGTGGAGCAATTTGGACAAAGTGATCCCAGCAGTTTCCATCGTTGCCACTCCCCACAGCTTTGCCGGTTAGGGTAGCGGCCAGGGATTGCCGCCGTCAAATTAGGCCAGGGCTTCCTCCAGCTTTTGCTTGGCCCACAGAGAAGCGTAGAGGCCCTTCTCGTCCGCCAGCAATTCGGCATGGGATCCCTTCTGCACAAGGCGGCCCTGGTCCATCACCCAAATCTGATCGGCCTCCACCGCAGCCGTAAGGCGATGGGTGATGAAGATCACCGTTTTCTGGGCCGTGACCCGACGCAGATGGCGAAGAATGGCCTGAGCCGTCTGATTGTCCACGCTGGAGAGAGAGTCATCCAGGATCAAGATGGGAGCATCCACCAGTAAAGCCCGAGCCAAGGCCACCCGCTGTCGCTGGCCACCGGAGAGGGTAATGCCCCGCTCTCCCACCAGAGTGTCGTAGCCCTTGGGAAAGTTGAGGATCTCGGCGTGGATGTGGGCGGCTTTGGCAGCCCATTCCACCTCCCAATCTTCGGCATCCGGCTTGCCGTAGCGAATGTTATCCCGGACCGTGGCGCTGAACAGGAAGCTCTCCTGGGGCACATAGGCAATGGCCCGGCGCAGGGATCCCAGTTGAATCTGGGTGATATCCTGCCCATCCAAAAACAGTTGCCCCGGCTGGATCTCCAGCAGCCGAAGAAGGGCATTGGCCAGAGTGGACTTGCCCGCCCCAATCGGCCCCACCACCGCCACCATCTGGCCCGGTTCTATGCAAAAGTGCAAATCCTCTAGAGCCGGAGCTGCCGCAGGGCCGGCGAAGGCAAACGCGAGACCTCTGGCCTCGAGGCGACCCTGCACCCTCTCCAGAGACAACGGCAAAGCGCCTGGGGCGTCTCGGATGGTGGGTTCTACCCCCAACAGAGCATCGATCCGCTCCAAGCTGACCTGCCCCCGCTGGTAGGCCGTGATGGTGAAGCCCAGCAGGGCGGTGGGAAATACCAACCGTTCCACGTAGAGGGTGAGGGCCGAAAAATCCCCGATGGTCAGCGTCCCTGCCGCAATCTGCGGCCCCCCCACCGCCAGCAGTAGCAACAAACTGAGGCTGACCAGCGCCACCAAAGAAGGGAAAAGCAAGTTGCGAGTGAGGGCCAAGCGCAAATTGGCCTGCAGCAGCCGCTGGTTCTGGCGGCGAAACTCCCGCTGCTCGTGCTGTTCCTGGCTGTACACCTTGATCAGGGCAATGCCGTTCAGGTCCTCTTGAATGAGATCGCTCAGATCCGCCAACTCCTGCTGCACCTGGAGCTGCTCCTGCTGCAGGCGGTTGCTGCTCAACTTCACCAGCACCAACATCACCGGAAACACCGACAGCGCCAAGGTGCTCAGACGGGGCTCGATGCCAAACATGGCGGGCAAGGTGGTGGCATAGGCAAAGATCGTGTTGGCCAAATTGAGTAGGGCGAACCCCAACAGGCGGCGGATGTTTTCCACATCGCTGGTGATGCAGGTGAGAATGTCCCCGATGGTCTGCTGGGCAAAGTAGGAAGGCTGCAGGGTGAGCAAATGCTCGAAGATGGCTTGCTTGAGGTGAAACTCCACCTGCCGTCCCACCCCAAACATCCACACCCGCGAGGCAATGCGAATGCCCATCATCAGGCTGGAGACGACCAGCACCGTTAGGGCGTAAAGGGCAATGCGCCGGGCCGACAAAGTGGCCAGGTTCTGGCTCAGGTCATCGATGACCAGCTTGACGTACCAGGGCAGGAACACCCCCAGGCCATTGACCAGGAGCAGGGATCCAATGCCCAACCCCACCTGTCGTCGATAGGGGCGCAGATAATGGGCCAACTGTCGGAGATGGGATCCCGATCCGGTCACTCACTTGCTCCCTGCATCCTCTTCCACTCTAGCGTTCAGCCGGATCCCCCCGGTAGGGATCAGGCCAGAACCTGAGCCGGGGCTTGCTGGGCCAGTTGCGCCGTTTCCCGCCGTGCCCAGGCATCTGCCTGCAAAATGTCCTCCAGGCTGGGATCGGCAATGACTTGATGCCGCTCACAAACCCGCTCCAAGAGACGGGGAATATCCAAAAAACGGATGCGCTCCTGCAAGAACAGGGCTACCGCCACTTCATTGGCTGCATTCAACACTGCCGGCAGCGTCCCCCCCCTCCGCCCGGCGGCATAGGCCAACTCCATGCAAGGATACTTGCGGTGATCCGGAGCCTTAAAGGTGAGGGATCCCAGCTTGACCAAATCGAGGGGATCCCAGGGGGTGGCCAGGCGTTCCGGCCAACTGAGGCCGTAGAGGATGGGCAGGTGCATGTCCGGCCAGCCCAACTGGGCCAGAACCGAGGTATCGGCCAGCTCGATCAGGGAGTGGACAATGCTCTGCGGGTGGATGAGGATGTCGATGTGGTCGTAGTCCAGGCCGAAGAGCCAGTGGGCCTCGATCACCTCCAGGCCCTTGTTCATTAGGGTAGCCGAGTCGATGGTGATTTTGCGCCCCATCACCCAATTGGGATGCTTGAGGGCATCGGCCAGGGTGACCTGATCCAATTTTTCGGCAGGCCAATCCCGAAAGGCGCCACCCGAGGCAGTCAACAGGATTCTTCGCAGGGATCCCGCCGGCACCCCCTGCAAACATTGGAAAATGGCCGAATGCTCAGAATCGACGGGGATCAGGTTCACCCCATACTCGCGCACCAGGGGCAGCACCACCGGCCCCCCTGCCACCAGGGTTTCTTTGTTGGCCAGGGCAATGTCTTTGCCGGCACGGATGGCCGCCAGGGTTGGCAATAAACCGGCGCAGCCGACGATCCCCGTCACCACCCGCTGGGCCGCCGGGTGAGCCGCCACCTGACACAGCCCCTCCGTTCCGGCCACCAACTCCGGCAGCGGTCGGATCCCCGTCAGCAGCGACCGCAGCTCCGGCAGCAGCTCCTCCCGGCCAATGGCAACCATCTGGGGCCGAAACCGCCGCACCTGCTCGGCCAAGAGGGCAACGTTGCTGTAGCTGGTCAGGCCAACAACCTGAAAACGCTCCGGATACTGGGCCACCAAGTCCAGAGTTTGGGTGCCAATCGAGCCGGTGGAGCCGAGCAAGGTGATGGCTTGCATAAAGGATCCCTTTACCCCTGAAAGAGCGTGAAGTCCTCCCAACGCAGACTTCCCCTCGCGCAACTTGCCCAAGGACTCCGTCCCGCTATTGCGAACGGCCCCACCTCGCGTTCGGGGATCCCTGCCTCACGCCCCTTCATCTTATTCTTATCTGGTTCTGATCTGGAATCTGTGGGCTCCCTCCGATCCCCGACAGCGGGATCCCTGAGCGGCTGTGGGGTCCGCGATGCCCCCCTTCCCCAGATTTTGGTTTCAAACCTTTCCCGACTGAGAACGCAGCCACTGGCTGAGCAGCGCCTCGATCAGCTCCGAAAGATCTTGATCCGATTCCAACAGGATGCGCTTCACGGCTCGGTGAGTCTCTTTGGGGATGTAGGCCGTCAATTTGACGTACTCAGAGCTGTTGGGCTTGGCGCCTGCTTCCGGTTGCTCGAGGGTCGGCTTGGGTTCTGGAATCTTGTAGGCTTGGGCGCTCAGCTTTTTCGGGGCGGGTCGGGCCGGGATCCCCTCTGGCTGCCGGTCGAGAAGGCGCTCAAACTTGCTCATGACGAGATTTCCTCCCCCACAGCAACGTAGTCTGACCAAGCTTGTTTGGCTCTCGGCTCTGGGATCTCGTGAACACAGACCCCCTCCAGAGCAGCCCGTTGAAAAGCCACCGTGCGGCGAATGGAATGGTGGCAGAGAGGAATCCCGACTTGCTTGAGAAAGTTGCGGGCCTCCGCTCCATCTCGGTTGGGCCAGGGGGGAACCAGCGTCAGCAAGACCTTGTAGTGCTTTGCCCCCAACCGGTCTAGGGCCTTGGCGGTCAGCATCAAGGCATCTAGAGCCAAGGCATCCGGGGAACAGGGCAAAAGCAGCAGATCACACCGCTGCGCCAGAGCGTGTAACTGTTCCGGGGTGGGACGGGCAGGGGTGTCAATCACCGTGTGCTGAAAGCCTGTGGGCGTGGGAGTGGTGGGATCCCCGGCCAATACCTTGATAGGAAAGGATGATCCCCGTTCTGCCCAGCGAGAGGCCGAGCGATTGGGATCGGCGTCGATCAACAGGGCCATCCCCGACCCACCCAAAGGGGCTGCCCCTTGTTTTTGCTGAAGGTAGAGGGCCAGGTGTACCGCCGTGGTGGTTTTGCCCACGCCCCCTTTGAACCCCAAGACCGCGATATTCATCTGCCACACACCCTCCCACCCTGGTTTTACTGCCCAGGTGCACGGGCGGCAAGAGGCAAAAGTGGGCATTGGGGTCTTGGGGCAACTCGGGAGAGCCGGCCGCGGGGAGAAGTTCTCCCGGTTGCGCAATCCTTAGGCTTCGCCGGTAGGATATCCTTGGCTGGCATAACCGGCTGGCTTTGGAGAATCTGACCATGCCTCATCTCTCGCGATCCCATTCCCCCCTTGGCTTGGCTCGCTCCTGGTCTGTTCTGCTGGGGTTGAGTCTGGCCTTGAGTGTGAGCGCCTGTGGCGGTGGCGGTTCCAGTCGCCTGCTTCCCCCAGTCTCGGCCCCTCCCACAGGACGAATTGAGGGATCCCATTTCGACGATCTCAACGGCAATGGGCTGCGGGATCCGGGGGAGCCGGGGCTGCCGGGCATTACCACGTTTTTGGACTTAAACGGCAATGGCCGCCTCGACTCGGGGGAGCCCAGCACCGTCAGCGATGCCAGCGGTAACTTTCGCTTCTCCAACTTGCCCCCTGGCACCTACCGCGTCACCGCCCTTTTGCCCCCAGGGCGAGTGTTCACCACGCCGCGCTCAGGCTTGGGGCTGGAGCGGATTGTGGGCGGCAGACCTGCTCCCGAAGGGGCCTTTCCCTGGATGGTGGCCTTGCTGAACGCGGCTGAGCCAGATCCTTTTCAAGCGCAGTTTTGCGGCGGATCCCTGATCGCGCCGGAGTGGGTAGTTACCGCTGCCCATTGTTTTTTCGACGAACAAGGCAAGCAGGTAGTGAGTGCCCAAAATCTGGATCTGCTGTTGGGTACCAACCGCCTACAAATCGGCGCCGGTCAACGCATTCGCGCCGCGCAAATTGTCCTCAACCCCGGCTACAACCCCCAGGTGGGGAAACTCGGGGGGAACGACATTGCCCTGGTGCGCCTTTCTCGGCCAGTAGCTTTGGCCACCCTGCCGCTGGTGCAGCCCAACCAAACCAACCTGACGGCCCCCGGCACTGCCGCCACCATCCTCGGCTGGGGAGCTACCTTCCCCCGCGCCCTGGATCAAGAACCCAGCGGCTTTCCCCGAGATTTGCAGCAGGCCACCGTTCCCATCGTCTCCAATGCGGTGTGCAACGCGCCCCAATCCTACAATGGCACCATTTTGGATACTATGCTCTGCGCCGGCTTTCCCCAGGGAGGAGTCGATACGTGTCAGGCTGATAGCGGTGGGCCTTTGATTGTGTCCAGTGGCACGGGTTTTGCCCTGGCCGGAATCACCAGTTTTGGCATCGGCTGCGCCCAGCCCAATTTCTATGGGGTGTATACGCGGGTGTCTAGCTTCGCCGGTTTTGTGCAATCGGTAATCGGCAGTGCCCCCAGCCCAACTCCAGCACCACCCTCCCCTCCACCCCCCACCGGGACAACTGCTTCATTCGTTGTCAATTTGAGGGAAGGTGAGGTGGTTGCGGGGCTCAACTTTGGCAGCCGGGCGCAGTGAACACGAACTGTGGCAGCAAGCAGTGGTGTGGCGATCGTTTAGCTAGGCCGCCGTTCGCGCTAGCGGGACGGAGTCCTTGAAGCCCCGCCCTCTGTCCGTAGGACGAGGGTCGGAATGAAAGGCGGACATCCCCTGTTCTATAATCAACCTGGCTGTGCAAAACGGCATTGCCGGAATCTGGTACAGCTACGCGGTGGGGCATCCCGTGTCTGCTCGTGGAGGGTTCTTGCACTAGCTCCCCAATGAAGCGAGAAGCCCGCTCCGTACCGCCAGCAGTCGGAGTCGGGAGTATGTCACGATAGGGATCCCTGTTGTAACCAAACCCATTTGATTGACGGAGGAGATGTCTTTCCTATGACCCAAGTGACGATTGGCGAAAACGAAGGGATCGAATCGGCGCTGCGCCGCTTCAAGCGCCAGGTTTCTAAGGCGGGCATTTTGCGGGATTTGCGCAACCATCGGCACTTTGAAACCAACCTAGAAAAGCGCAAGCGCAAAGCGGTGGCCGTCCGGCGCAACCGCCGCAAGTCCATGGCCTAGGCTACTGCCGACACTCGGAAATCTGAACCCCTCTGAACAGGGCTTGTGGCCTTGCCTGAGGTTCTGACGTTAGTTTCTCGGAATCTGGGTTGGGCCAGCCTGCAGGGATCCGCTCAGCACGTCGATTTCCAGCATCAGTTCTTCGCCAACATAGCTCTCGGGCAAAGGAGCAAAGGGGGCTGAGCGCTGGATGGCACTGAGCACGGCTGCATCCAACAGGGGATCTTCTGAGGGGGTTTGCAGGCGCAGTTCCCGCAGGGATCCCTGTCGATCCAGACGCACCTGCACCACTGTTACGTAGGATCCGGATGCCCGCCGTACCATCCAGTGTTGGCGAACCCTTTCTTGGAATTGAGCCAAGTAGTCTCCCCAATCCGGATCGGCGACGGCATTGAGGCTGGGTGGGCCTGCCCGCGAGGACTCTATCCCACTGGTGCGACCAAGGCTGGAGCTGTGGGATCCGGTAGGAAAAGTCGGGGGCAAGGTGGGAGAAGGCTCTTCCAACGGGGCTGCGATCGGCTCTGGAGAGGGCAAAGTTGGATGCGGATCCGCTGGAGCCGACAGGTAGGGTTGTGGCAAAACCTCAGGAGAACTTGCTGCTCTTTCGGGTTGAGGCTTGAGGGATTGAGCAGGAGAGATCTGAGCCGATTTGGTCTCCACTGCTGCTGCCGAGGAGGTAGCCAGTAGGCTTTGCAGATGCTGACGATAGTCCTGCAGTTGCTGGCGCTGTGGAGAGGACAGAGGCCAGTGATCCAGCCATTCTTCCGTCAGATGTAGCGCCTCCGCCCAATTGTGATCGGCAACTGCCTGCTCCAGAGCTGCTAAACCCGCTGACAGATTTTCTAACCTGGCCTTTGGCTGCTGCTGAGGAGAGGCAGAGTCGCGGTTGGGTTGGGGCATCTCAAGCTCCCTTGGGGATGGGGGGAGGATCCCAGGGACAGGACTCCCTGCGGCTGAGGCAACCAAAGGCTGTGCCGCCGCAGAAGTGGCCTCTTCACTTGGGCTGGGCACTTGCGACTGCCGCACCGATACGTGATCCCGAGGTTCAGAGACACCGGACTCACGGGCGGAGACGGGCGCAATCCACTGCGGCTCTGGGGGCGGCTCATCCGCCATCTCCACCCACTGAAAGGAGATTATCTCCTCCTCTTCCCGGATCCTAGGCTGCCAACCCACCCAGCTCATCGCGATGAAATGCAACCCTGCCGAGAGCACGTTGGCCAGCCCCAGACGCCAAGGTAAGGAGCGGCGTTCCTGCTCTCGTTTTTGTTGAGAACAGCTGAGGCGAGGATCTGGATCCGTCAGTTGGTTTGGCCGGCTCTCAGCAGCCGGTTCTGGTTTGGGGGAGGTGGACTCTGCAGTAGGTTGGGCCGGGATCCCTGCGCTACAAGGATCTCGAGCGGGGTTCAATTCGTTTTGCACCTTTCCACCTTTCCTCACAGCCACATGCCAACAGAAGCCCACCGACGCTTCTCTGCTTCCTTCGATCAATAGCCCATCCCCGGGCAGGGGGGTAGCCATCGATGCACAAACGCGCCCAGGGCAAAGCTGTGTTGGCTTATACGGACTTCTGCCATTTCAACGCCTATCTTTTTCACGGGGGGCGGTGCTTTGAGCCACCTAGGCTCACGAAAAGCCAGCTCATGATTCTCCGAACTAGAGCTTGTGGAGCGGGTTTATGCTTGTTACCCAGCAACCTGTCCTGAGGCGGTTTTGGTACCCCGTGATCCCGATGTCGGCCCTGGAAACCGGCCCACAAGCTTTCACGCTGCTGAAGACTCCTCTGGTGCTTTGGCTCAATGAGTCAGGGCAGCCTTGCGCCGTCTTGGATCGTTGCTGCCATCGCTCGGCCCAACTTTCCAAAGGGGTTGTTTGCAATGGCCACATCCGCTGCCCCTATCACGGCTGGGAGTTTGACGGCTCCGGCACCTGTGTGAAGGTGCCCCAACTTACAGACAACTTCATCCCCCCTACCTACAAGGTGGAGGGGTTTCGCTGCCAAGAGCGCTATGGCTATGTTTGGGTGGCATTGGCGGATCCCTTGACCGATATTCCCGAGATCCCAGAGGTGGCGGATTCCCGGTTTCGCCAAATTCATCAGTTCTATGAGGTCTGGAAATGCGCCGGCCTGCGCCTGATGGAAAACTCCTTTGACAATGCCCATCTCCACTTCGTCCATCACCAGAGCTTTGGGGTGATCTCCGAGCCTGTACCCCCAGATCTGGACAGCCTTGAAGAACTGGAATATGACCTTCGGGCCACCTCTGTTTTGCCGGTGTTCAACAGTGACTTGCAGAAGCAAAACTTGCGGATGTCAGAGGATCGCACAGTGCGTATCCTGGAGGGCACCTGGTTTATGCCTTTTGGTCGCAAGCTCAAAATCACCTACCCCAACGGCCTCATCCACATCATTTTCACAGCGGCTACCCCCATCGACGACCAAACCTCGCAGGTGGTGCAATTCTGTTTGCGCAACGATTCAGAAGCAGAGGTGAGTGGTAAACTACCCGACTCCGACCGCTAAAGCGGTACGGAGCGGGCTTTCAGTAGCCCTGAGCCTGCTCTGCTCTACCAGAGAACAAAACAGGCCCGAACCTCTAGGCTGGTTTACGACAGCCCCCAAGAGCGCAATCACATTCGCACCATTCAAATCCGCATCCCCTTCCCATCCACAGTGCCCACACTTGAACGACTTGCCACTGCGGTAGGACTTGCCCTGCTCAGGGTGGATGTGTAAGCACCGGTGACAGGTCTGCGACGTGTAAGCAGGCGGCACAGGAATCAGAGAAACCCCTGCAACCCTCGCCTTGTATTCCAGAAACTGGCGTAGTTGGTAGAACGCCCAACTGTTGGCCCTGCGCCGCTCGGCTTTGCTGCGCGGCTGTTGATTGACTCTTTTCCGGATCCCTGTCAGGTCTTCCAGGGCGATAGCGCTGTTGGTAGCTTTTGCCCTAGAGACAATAGCTTTGGAGATGCGATGATTGACCCACGCCTGAAAACGTCTCTCCTTGCCAGACAGCCGTTGCAGCAGTTCTCTGCATCTGCGCCGCGAACTGCGTGTGCCCTTACTGGCTTTGCGTTGGAGTGCCGCCCTCAATCGAGAGTAGTGGTCTCGGACTCTGTTCAACTGCTGTCCATTCCAGTTGTCCCCCTCTGACGTATGGGCAATATCCGTCCTCCCCAAGTCCACCCCCAGCACTCTGCCCGTGCGTTGCGGCGGGGATGGCTCCGCTTCCACACAGATTTGAATGGAGTAGGAGCCGTCTTTACGCTTGACCAGGGTGGCAGATTTGGGGTTGGAACCAGCCAGCCGTTCTCTCTGGTAGCGGCCAATCGCCAGCTCAAAGCGCTCCCGACCCTCCACCGTGGTCAGCGACACCGACCAGTCTTTCTCGCGGAACGAAAAGATACGAGCGTCGTAGGTAGCGAAGCCCCCTTTGAACGCTTTGACGGGGCGGTTTTTCTGTTGGGCAACTTTACGGGCGCCGGCCAGCCGCCTGCAGACCTGCTGAGCCAAGTTACTGGACAAGCCGAACCGGGCACGGATTTCGCGGTAGCACAGAGACTGGAGCTTAACGGCGTTGGCGACTTTCTCGGGTGTGTTTTGGTTGACCCAGTTCAAGGCTTGGCCAAAAGCCTCCAAAGTCGCGTCCAATTTGGCGGCTTGCGACGGGGACGCCTTGAGCTTGCAGGATACGGTCAGGACTTGGGTCATAGTTCTATTGTAACCTCGCATTCCTCTCGGCACTGACCCTACGGGTACAGTGCGGGGCTCCTGCGATTTCTAGCTGAGAGTATCATCGCCTTCGATCGGCAGGTGACCCTTGAGGATCAACGGGTTCTGGAAAGCACCGACTATGACGTTCCCCTCGATATCAAGGCGGAGCAGCACATGTTTACCGATAAACCCAGCATCGTCATGCGTCGCAAGCTGGCTGCCCTCTTGAAAGCTCACGGAGAGGTGGAAGCGCGGCGGAGCAGGGATCCTGAACTCACGCCAATGGTCGGGCAGACCCAAAAGAGGGGCCGAAGCAGCCCCCCTTCTTGGGTTTGAGTGTCTCGATTGGATTTCTCGTTAGACCAGAAAGAAGCGCTTTCCCCGTAACTTGAACTACTTGATCTTGACGGTAGCGCCGGCTTCTTCCAGCTTCTTCTTGATGTCGTTGGCTTCCTCTTTGGCAACCCCTTCTTTGACGGGTTTGGGAGCCGCCTCGACCAGATCTTTGGCATCCTTCAGACCCAAGCCGGTCAACTCGCGCACCACCTTGAGGATGGCGATCTTCTTGTCGGCTGGCACAGCCTCGAGGATGACATCAAAGGCAGTTTGCTCTTCCACCGGCTCAGGGGCTGCCGCCGGAGCTGCCGCCGCCGCTGCCACAGGAGCTGCCATGACCATACCGCCGGCTGGGGCTGCTGCACTGACGCCAAAGGTTTCCTCGATGGCTTTCACCAGCTCGGAAGCTTCCAGCAAGCTCAAGGCTTTCAACTCTTCCAAAATCTTTGCAACGCGCTCTGAAGACATGATGGTTTCTCCTTGGGGGTAACAGAATCGATACACAGGTTTGGGCTGATGAACTGAAGCCCTTTATGCGGCCTCCTTGTCGGCAATGGCCCGGATGGCCCGCCCCAGAGAGGCTGGGATCTCGTGGATACCGCGCGCCACTTGCGTGGGCACAGCATTGAGCCCGACCGCCAGGCCGGTGGCCACCGACTTGAGGCTGCCCGCCACTTGGGCCATGAGCACTTCCTTGGGCGGTAGCTCGGCGATGGCCTTGGCCTGCTCCAAGGTCAGGGATAGCCCTTCAATGCCGGCACCGCGGAACTCGGTTTTCTTGGTTTGCTTGGCAAAATCTTGATACGCCTTCAGGGCGGCTGAAATATCGCCCCGAATCAAGATAAAGGCCGTCGGCCCCGCCAAAAAGGGAATGATCCCTGCCCAAGCTTTTTGGTCGGCGATGGCTCGCCGCATCAGGGTATTCTTAACAACCATGCAAACCGAATCCGATTTGCGCAGCTCTGCCCGCAGTTGGTCCATCTCCGCAACGGTCAGCCCCTTGTAGTCGATCACCAGCACCATTTGGCTGGCCTGCAGCAGGGATCGGACTTTATCGACGATCTCCGCTTTCTTCGCTAAAGGTTGCTTGCCCATGCGCTCACCTCCTTTGTTGTCAATGGTCACCCAGGGTTAACGGGTGGTGAATCTGGGTTCTGCCAAACAGAATGCGTCCCAGCCGTGGCCGAGACGCATGGAGATAAGCGCACCCTCAAAAGCGATCCAAGAAGGGATCCCTTTGAACTTCGCTCAAACCTCGGCAGGACATTAAGCCCGCGGGCACCTGCTGTCTTCGGCTTGCTATTCGACTGGGGAAAGATGTTCTGCCGGGATCCTCCTCCAAATTACACTCACTCAAACCCTTTTCAACCCATCGCAGCGCCGAAGCCAGGCTTAGGTCGCCAACTTCAGCTCCCGCAGGGCATTGATATCAACCTCAATCGAGGGGCCCATTGTAGCAGAAACATGTAGGGTTCGCCAATACTTGCCCTTGGCTCCAGAGGGACGGTTGCGATCGATGGACTCCTGCACTGCCTTTAGGTTCTCCAGCAGAGCTTCGACGGGGAACTTACACTTGCCGAAGATCAAATGCACAATGCCGGTGCGATCCGCCCGGTACTCCAGCTTGCCGGCTTTAAACTCTTTGATCGCCTGGGCCAGATCCATGGTCACCGTTCCCCCCTTGGGAGAAGGCATGAGGCCGCGCGGCCCCAACAGCCGCCCCAGCTTAGCCACCTGGGGCATCACATCGGGGGTGGCGATCAGAAGGTCAAAATCCATCATGCCCTTGCTGATTTCCTCGATCAGGTCTTCATATCCAACCCGATCCGCCCCTGCATTTTGGGCCTCCACCACTTTCTCGCCGCGGGCAATCACCGCCACTCGGATTTCTTGGCCGGTGCCCCTGGGCAAGACTACAGTGGTGCGCAGTTGTTGGTCGGCGTACTTGGGGTCGATCCCCAGGCGGATGTGAACCTCTGCCGCCTCTTCAAATTTGGCGGTGGCCGTCTCTTTCATCAGGGCCAAAGCCGCTTCGGGAGCATAGGCAATGGGCTTCACCTTCTCCCGCAAAGCCTGCATACGTTTGGAAAGCTTTCGAGCCATCGTTTCTCCTCGGGGTACTGGCGAGAACTTCTCTCCCCCACAGTGGTTTGCTAGAACAACTTTTTCAAGACCGTGAATACCTCAGACCGGGCAAGGGATCCCTCCATCAATCCACCACCGTCACCCCCATGCTGCGAGCAGTTCCGGCAATAATTTTCATGGCCGCCTCCACATCGTGGGCATTCAAATCCGGCAGCTTCTGCTCGGCGATCTGGCGCAGTTGAGCTCGGGTCAGGGATCCCACCTTGGTTTTGTGGGGCTCGCTGGAGCCAGACTCAATGCCCAGAGCCTTCTTGATCAACACCGAAGCTGGCGGCGTCTTGAGGACGAAGGTAAAGCTGCGATCCTCGAAGATGGAGATTTCAACAGGCACCACCATCCCGGCCTGATCCGCCGTCTTGGCGTTGTACTCCTTACAAAAGGCCATGATGTTGACCCCGTGTTGACCCAAGGCTGGGCCAATGGGGGGAGCGGGGGTGGCCTTGCCCGCCTGAATGGCCAACTTGACCACGGCCACCAACTTCTTAGCCATGAAACGCAGTTACACCTCTTTTCGCACTTGACCAAACTCTAATTCTACCGGGGTATCGCGCCCGAAAATCGAGATCAACGCCTTGAGCTTGCCCCGTTCTGGGCTGACCTCCACCACCTCGCCGTAGAAACCCTGGAAGGGGCCGGATAGCACCTCGATGCGATCGCCAGGGGCCATGTCGATTTTGAGGGGCACTTCCTCCACCTCGACGCTGCTGAAGATGCGCTGGACTTCGCTTTGGCTGAGGGGACGCGGTGTAACATGCCCCCGACCGCGACCGTAGGCCCGCTTTTCTTCGGTGCCGACAAAGTTGATCACGTTGGGGGTTGTTTTCACCACCATCCAAGTGTCGTCGTTCATGTCCATGCGCACCAGGACATAGCCGGGAAAAATCTTCTCCTCTTGCTCCTGGCGCTTGCCGGTTCGATCCAGCTTGAAGCCCGTTCGCTTCGGGATCACCACCTCGACAATTTGATCCGCCACATCCAAAGCAGCCGCCCGTTGCATCAGGGTGCTCTTCACTTTGTTTTCGCAGCCTGAGGCCACCTGCACGGCGTACCAGCGCAGGTTGCGACGCTCTTGACCTTCCCCCTCGTCCGGTTCCGGGATCGCGTCTGCAGGCTCAAAGTGCTCCACACGGCCCCCACGACGTTTTCGCTGCTGCTCTGGCCTCATCACCTCACATCCTCCCTGTAGCCATCCTTGAACATGACTCTCTTGCCCCTCAGGACAGAACATCACAAGAACAGCTGAGTGGCTACCCAAGCAAACACTTGATCGACCAGGTAGATGAAGGAAGCAAAAGCCAACACAATCAGTAAGACCCCTACCGACTCGCCGATCAATTGCCGGCGGCTCGGCCAAACAATCTTGCTTAATTCTGTGCGGGTCTCTTGAATAAAACCCGGGATCCCTTTGGGTGCGGTGGAACTGTCTTTGGAGTGGCCCCGGCTGGCGGGATCCAAACGCTGTTCCGTATCGGCTTTGCTGGAGGGGGTGCTCTTAACCACGGCGGTGTTCTCCTAATGGATCCCGAAAACGGTGTACCGCATTTCAGCAGGCACGGGATCGGCTTTGCGATCCTAACAGATTTACCGGGAATGGGATCCAACCTTAGGGAGTGGGGGTGGGCTCAGGTGCCAAGGAACCGGGAGAAAGCGGGAGGGAGCGGCGGCGGGATTGGTTAAATTGCTCCACAGCAGCATCAACGCTGGCCTTGCCGTCCCAGCGGGAAGCAGCATTCTGGCGGGAGAGGAAGTCGGCAGCCCGGAAGAGATCGTTGACGTTGATGCTGGTGCCATCCAACAGAGGGGGATTGCTGTCGCGGCGAATGGCCTCGTTGACACTTCCGCTTTGGGCCAGGGCCACCCCAGAACCGCTCAGAACCGAGCTCAAGGCCATCCCCACCAGGAGCAGTGCTGGGGGCGAGGGGATCCCACGCCAGCAGACGGGCGATGGATTCAGGAGACGGTTGAGAAGCTTGCCGAGCATGATTTATTTCTCCGCTTCGTTTACACGAGGGTGCTGCTCCGCCAGCCCCTCTACCAACAACTGCTGCTCTTCAGCGGTCAAGGGGCGCTTGGCCAACAGGTCTGGCCGCCTTTGCCAGGTTCGAACCAACTGCTGCTGCAGACGCCAACGGGCAATGGCTTGATGGTCGCCTGAGAGGAGCACCGGCGGCACCTTGTGCCCCTGAAACTCTGCCGGGCGGGTGTATTGAGGATAGTCCAACAGCCCCGCCTGGAAGCTTTCGCTCTTTAACGAGTCTACCTTGCCTACGGTGCCCGGCAAGAGCCTCACCACGCCGTTGATCAGGGCCAGCGCCGGAATTTCCCCCCCCGTCAGGACAAAATCCCCCAGCGACACTTCACGGGTAGCCAAGTGTTCCCGGATGCGCTCGTCAAAGCCCTCGTACTGGCCACACAGCAGGATCAGTTGCGCTTTCTGGGCCAGCTCCTGCAGCAGCGCCTGGTTCAGCGGTTGCCCCTGGGGCGTCAGCAGAATGATCTCGCAGGGATCCAACCGGGGCAGGGAGGCAACGGCAGCAAAGAAGGGCTCCGGCTTAAGCACCATGCCCACCCCACCCCCGTAGGGCTCATCATCGACACGGCGGTGCTTATCGGTGGCGAAGTCGCGTGGATTGGTGCAGTGGACTTCGGCGATCCCCTGCTGTAGGGCTTTGCCCACCAGCCCAATGCGCAGCGGCGTTTCAAAAAATTCGGGGAAAAGGGTAAGGATATCGAACCGCACAGGACTCAGGACGAGGTGCGCAACCGCTCCAAATCCAGGCGCAAGGACTCAATCTGATAGATCAGCTCCATCAACTCAGCCATCTCTTCTCTGGAGATAGCCGGCTTGTTGGGGGAGGAAGCCGGTGTCGGGGGAGCATTCTCGACAGGCGCTTCAGAGTCAGGACTTGCCGAGGGGGCGTTGGCGGCTGGATCCCTGAGACTCTCAACGTAACGAACTGCCTCCTGCTCGATCAACTCTCCCTTTTGCTCCAGCTCCGCCGCCAGTTGTCCCAAGTCCATCGAAAGGCGGTTGAGGTTTTCGGTGCGCTTTTCCGGGTCTTGCAGGATCTCCACCAGAGCGGTGGCCGTGCCGTAAAAAATGTGGCGAGCCCGCGTGAACCAATCTGAAGAGTGAGAACTCATGGCAGCAGAAAGAGGTGGGTTGTGGATTATTCTAGGCGATCCACCCACCGGGATGAGCCCAAGGATACAAGCAGAATACCCGGCGTTCGAGGACAGACTGGAGTCTAGTTCTCCAAAGTCTTGAGGGCAATCTCAACCTGAAGACAGGGTTTAATCGACGGCGCGGATCTCGCCACTGTTTAGGCGCTCCACAATCGATTCCAGCAGTTCGTGCTCTTCTGGGGAAATTTCTTGATCGGCCATGACGGCACTGAGAATCTGCTGTTGCTCGGCGCGAGTCAAGACTTTGTCCGCCAAAGCCCGGTTGATTAGAGCTCTCAGCTCAGAGGGTTGAGAGGGTTCCACCGTTTTTCTCCTAGCGCTGGAGGGCAAGGGGTCCCATAATGGGGTTCTGGATCCAAGAAGCAATGGACAGCGGCCCACCACCCAGTATACCAGTATAACGGTACGGCTGTGGAAACCCAGGTATCCTCAAAAGACCAGAGATCCCAACCTGTGGGGGTGATTGGCGGCGGGCAGTTGGCGCAGATGTTGGCCTTGGCAGCTCGCCAGATGGGGATCCCGCTGGTGGTGCAGGCTGCTGCTCCCACCGATCCAGCGGTGGCAGTGGCCGATGGGGTGGTTTGGGGATCCACAGCCGACAGCCAGGCCACGGCCCAGTTGTTGGAGCGCTGCCCGGTGGTTACTTTTGAAAACGAGTTTATCCCTCTGCCGGAGCTGAAAAAACTGGATCCGGAGGGATCCCGCTTTCGTCCTAGTCTCAGCACGCTAGAGCCGCTGCTGGACAAGTTGCACCAACGGCAGTTCCTGGCGCGGTTGGGGTTGCCGGTGCCGACTTTTTTTCCGCTGGAGGCGGTGTTGGATTCGGCAGACCTGGCTGGACTGGGCTTTCCGGTGGTGCTCAAGCGACGGCGGCAGGGCTACGATGGGCAGGGCACCCGCATCTTGCACGAGCGAGCGGCTTTGCAGCAGGCCCTTAGCCAATCTGAGGGGATCCCGCTATTGCTGGAGGAATGGATCCCGTTTGAGCGGGAGCTGGCGGTGATGGTAGCGCGGGGGCTGAAGGGAGAGATCCGGGTTTACCCGGTGGTGGAAACTGTGCAGATCGAGCAAATCTGCCGCCATGTCCTGGTGCCTGCCCGCATCCCCCCAACCACCGAGGCCGAGATCCGGCGCTTAGCAGCCGATCTGATGGAAAAACTGGGTGCAGTTGGCGTGTTTGGCATCGAGCTGTTTTGGGTGCCGCCCCCCCATCCCAAGGCCGGGATCTGGATCAACGAAATCTCGCCGCGGGTCCACAATTCCGGCCACTACACCCTGGAAGCCTGCCACACCTCACAATTCGAGCAACACCTGCGGGCCATCCTCGGCCTGCCTTTGGGGGATCCCTCCCTCAAGTGTGGGGGGGCAGTGATGGTCAATCTCTTGGGCTATGAGCATGCCACCGGCGATTACCCAGAAAAGCGGCAGCGCCTGGCCCAGCTCCCCAATGCCACGGTGCATTGGTACCACAAAACCCCTGCCCGCCCAGGGCGGAAACTGGGCCATGTAACCGTCTGTCTGCCGACTGCTCCCTCTCCTTTCGAAGCAGCAGCCCTTGTCCGCACCCTCGAATCCCTCTGGTACCCCCAGCCATGAGCCAAGCGCAGGATCCCTCATTTTCTCCAGCCACACAAGCCCTGATCCAGGCCATGCAACGGCGGGATGTGCCCGCGGTAGCCCAGCAGGTCAACCGCCTCTCCCCCCAAGAGCGCCCCGCCGTGTTGACCCCTGCCCTTCGATACCTCGCCGGGGTGGATCCCGCCAGCGCCCAGTGGTTTGTTCGCCACCTCATGGCCCCTGCGGTCAAAGCGCAACTGCGAGAAGGGATCCTCAAAGCCGCCCAAGACTACCTACAGGAAGCCGGCTTCACCGAAGGGATCGACTACGAACTCAAGCCTGTTCGCGAAAGCGGTGCGGAGCACCATCCCCAATCGGGGGGCAACATCTTGAGCATCAGCCGCAGAGCCTTGCCCTACGCGGCTCCCGATGACGATCCCTTGGGGCAGTTGTTGTTGGCGGAATTCTGCGAATTGCGAGACTAGGCCACCATGAGCGGTACGAGTTATCGGCTGCAGCTGTTGGACATCACCGCCCTGCCCCAACTGCTGGAGCTGGATCGGCGGTGCTATGGGGGATACTGGGGAGAACAGGGATATCGAGCGGAGCTGGAACGACCCACAAGCACGGTGATTGGGGTAGTGGCGGAACCCGCTGCCGTTGGCGCTTCGTGTGGCTCGGGCCAAACGGAGTTCCCCCTTCCCTCTCCAGGCCCCACCTCGCCGACGCAGGTGACAAAAGAGCTGGTGGGCTTCGGCATTCTCTGGCGTATTGAAGAAGAAGCACATATCATCTCTCTGGCGGTGGATCCCGAGCACCGGCAACAGGGCTTGGGCCGGCGGATTCTGGAAGAACTGCTGAACCAAGCGAGAGCAGCAGGCTGCCGCTGGGCCACTCTGGAGGTAAAGGCTTCCAATCAAGCGGCAATCCGCCTGTACGAATCGGCAGGGTTTCAACGGCTGGGACGTCGCAAGGGGTATTACAACGGAGAAGATGCGCTGGTGTATTGGAAGAAACCGATTTAGAAGGCTATCAATTGTAAATTGAAGAACTGCAAACGTATTTCGGGATACACCTTAGGTCAGACAGTGAGCAAGCCAATAGGCTAAGCATATCAAGGCTACAGGGGATCCAACCCATTGACCGAGTGTCGATTGCCCGTTTGATTCTTTATGTAGGTCATCAAAATGCTCTCATTCTGTGGATGCAAACTGCCCGCTACAGTTCCTCCCAGCAACACTGACTCTAGCCAATGCAGCCGCATCCATCGCACAACAGAGATCCTGACTTAATCTACAAAGCTCCTGCTCGGTGGGGAAAAGCTATAATCTGCGGTATCAACAACTTGAATTCGATCCTTGCCGTTCGATGGCCCATCGGAGCTTTGACTGATGGCTGGAGCCCTTGGGTTAATAGAATGTGAAGTTTTATTTCGAGATCCGACATTTCTGCCTCAATATATATTTCTCATATCATATTCCCCCTTTGGCCAACTTGCCTGAAAAAACACTTCAGGTTAACCTACACTTGTTATCTGTCCATCCTGAGCATTTTCAAGCTGTGAGGATCATTATGGACACCTCTGGAAACACCATTGGAGATGAGGCCATCTCTTTTGTCGTCAGTCTTTGGTCTAGGCTTATCGATTTTATGCCCAATCTCCTTGCGGCGATTGTCATCTTAATTCTGGGTTGGATAGTGGCCATGGCAGTAGCCTTCGGCGTTAGAGGACTGCTCAAAAGGACGCAACTGGACAATCGCTTGGCTGCTTGGGTTTTGGGCCAAAAGCCCGGCGAGAAGCTGCCCCAAACGGAGCGCTGGGTGGCCGCTGCCGTCTACTGGGTGATTCTTGCTTTTGTGTTGGTGGCGGTACTGAATGCCCTGCAGCTTCAAGCTGTCTCCGATCCGCTCAACAGGTTTTTGGGGGAAATCTTCGTTTATCTGCCACGGGTGGGTGGGGCGCTGGTGCTGCTGGCTGTGGGCTGGGTGGTGGCCACTGTTGCTCGGCTGGCGGTCATCCAGGGGCTGCGGCGTTTCAACCTCGATGAGCAGTTGGCCCGGCCTCTGCAACAGGAAAGCACTGCCGGTGAGGCAGGTGCAGAAGGAACCCCAACCGGCCAAGAGGGAGGTACAGAGGTCACCCCTTTCCTGCTGAATGAAACTTTGGGCAATGCCCTTTACTGGCTGATTCTGCTGTTCTTTTTGCCGATCATCCTGGATACCCTGAACCTGCAGGGGCCGCTGCAGCCGGTGCAAAACCTGCTGGATCAGTTGCTGTCGATGGTGCCACGGATTTTGGGAGCGCTGATCATCGGTGCAGTGGGCTGGTTTTTGGCCCGCATCGTGCGTGGGATCGTCTCCAATTTGTTGGTGGCAGCAGGGGCAAATCGGTTGGGGGCACGCTTTGGCGTTCCCCAGTTGGCCCAGATCGTCGGGACGGTGGTGTATGTCTTGGTGTTGATCCCGGCGGTGATTGCGGCGCTGAATGCCTTGGAAATTCGGGCCATCTCCGATCCGGCGGTGGCGATGCTGGAGCAGGTGTTGCGGGCCATTCCCTTGATCGCGGGATCCGCTTTGATCCTGGCCGTCTTTTACTTGCTGGGGCAATTTTTGGCCAGCTTGGTAACCCAGTTGCTGCAGGCGGTGGGTTTTGACCGTCTGGTCGCGGGGCTGGGCTTGCCCCTGGCCGCTGCTCCTGAGCCTGAAGGGGATCCCGCTGCCAAACGTCGCACTCCCTCCGAGATCGCCGGCTTGGTGGTCTGGGTAGGCGTGGTCTTGTTTGGGGCGGTGCCGGCAGTGGAGTTGCTGCAGTTTGCCGCCCTAACCGACATTGTGCAGGGGCTGTTGCTGATTTCCGGTCGGGTGCTCATCGGCGCCCTGGTGTTTGGGATCGGTCTTTATTTGGCCAATTTGGCCCACTCTATGATCAAGAGCTTGGGTAGCCCTTCCTCAGGGGTACTGGCCCAGGCGGCGCGGGTGGCTATCTTGGTTTTTGTTGGCGCCATGGCCCTGCAGCAGATGGGCGTGGCCACCGACATTGTGGTGTTGGCTTTTGGTCTGGTTCTGGGGGCGATTGCCGTGGCGGTGGCGTTGGCTTTTGGGTTGGGAGGTCGCGATGTAGCTGCCGAGCAGATCCGGCAATGGCTCAAGAGAGAGTGAGAGCAGGTTTTGTAGATATCGCCAAGGGGGACTTTGGTAGAATCACTCGGCTGTGCTACCACCTAGACGATCTGCAATCTAGGCTGAGCAAAGCGCCGAGGCCCAAGCGTAGGCGAATGCGGCAAGCGGCGTTTCGTCTGCGGGAGAGAATCAGGAACTTGGTGGACGAGTGCCATCGCAAGGTAGCGGCGTTCCTGACGGATAACTACCGATTGATATTCCTCCCCACTTTCGAGTCAGCCAAGATGGTTGCCAAGGCGGGGAGGAAGTTTGGTAGCAAGACAGCAAGGGCGATGCTCACCTGGGCGCACTATCGGTTCAAGCAGTTCCTGAAGTTTCAAGCCCAAAAGAAAAACGTGGTCGTCGTGGAAGTATCGGAAGCGTACACCAGCAAAACCTGTACCAAGTGCGGGCACATCCACACCAAGTTGGGTGGCGCAAAGGTGTTTAGATGCCCAAAGTGCAACCATAGGCTACCACGAGATTGGCAAGGCGCTCTGGGTGTTATGCTCAGAGCTTTGCGGGATACCGCCGTTCTGTTTGGAAACGGACAGAATGCTATCGCTTCACCGTTGAGCAGTAATGCTCAGCAGTGTTCAGCGTAAATGTATCAGCCTTTCTCTGTAGACGTTCGATTGCACCTAAAAAATTGCCCCGCCCATCACCGGGCGGAGTTATTGCTGCATCCTCAGGCCAGCTTAAACTGCCTCTGGAACTTTGGCCTCTTCCGCCGCCACTTCCTGCACCACGATCTTGCCCCGGAACACCACGTAGTTGTAGATGTTGTAGGACAAGATAACCGGGATCAGAAAGCCAATAAAGGTGAGCATAAACACCAGCGAGCTGGGGGAGGCTGCCGCTTCGTAGATGGTGACGCTGGGGGGGATGATGTTGGGGAAGACCATGAACCCCAAGCCGATAAAAGAAAGCGCAAAGATCAAAAAAGTGTAAACCAAAACGCTATTTTCTTCCCGCCGGCGCAGGCTGCGCAGCAACAACGCCACCAACAAAAGTCCCAGAACTGGGATGGCAGCAAAGATGTAGAAAAGAGGGGGCGAGAAAAGCTGAGCACGCGCCTGCTCGGACATGATAGGAGTGCTGATGGTGATAAACACTGCCCCCAGTAAAGTTGTCCAGGTGGCGATGGTTGCCGTCTTGTAGTAGGTTTCCTGAAGCTCGCCGGTGGTCTTAACGATTAGGTAGGCTGAGCCGATTAACACATAGCCCTGGATCAAAGTAAGAGCCACCAACAGCGTGCGCCAGGTCAGCCAATCCCAGGGGCTGCCGGCAAAGTGGCCGGCTTCGTCCACTTGGATCCCTTCGAAGACGCTGCCCAAGGCAAATCCCTGGCCCAAGGCTGCCAAAAAGCTGCCCACTCCAAAGGCCAGGTTCCACACCAACTTGTTGTCGGCGTTTTCCCGAAACTCGAAGGAAACGGCCCGCAAGATCAGGCCCACCACCATGATCACCAAGGGTATGTAGAGGGCATTGAGAATGGTGGCGTAGGCGAGAGGAAAAGATCCAAATAGGGATCCCCCCATCAACACCAGCCACGTCTCGTTGGCATCCCAAACATTGCCCAAGCTGGTCATGAGAATGCTGCGCCGCGTCTCGCTGGAGGCCGTCAGGGAGAGGATACCAACTCCCAGATCAAACCCGTCCAGCAGAACGTAGAGAAATAGGAATAGGCCCAGGATAAAAAACCAAACCTGGGGCAGAAACCGCTGTAAAGGCTCAAAAGATTCCATCGCTGTTCCCTCTGCTTTGAGTATTTCTGACCAGTGCGAGACAGTTCCCGATGGCGATCCCCAGTCCCTCTCCCTCTAGGGAAGGGAAGTTGGGAGTTGACGTAGCGAAGGGTTTCACTGCTGTGGGGAATGGGCCTGCTACGTTGCCCTGTTGCTACTTGGAGTCACCAGTTAGATGGCTACCAAACTGCTGCTACCGAGCTTCTGCAGGACGGCGATCTGGCTCGTGGCGGGCAGGCTCGACCACGATCACCGGCTGCGTTGCCGGGACAGGGGCGGGCAACTCCAGGTTTGGCCCTTCGCGGATGATGCGGCTGCCAAAGTAGAGAGCGGCAACGAAGAACACAGTGTACAACGCGGTCAGGCCAACCAGAGAAAACAGCACTTCTCCTGCCGGCAGGGGCGAAACCGATTCCACCGTGCGCAGTTGTCCATACACAATCCAGGGCTGCCGACCCACACAGCGGACGATCCAACCGGTTTCAACGGCGATGTATCCCAGGGGTGCTGCGAAGATCCAAGCTCTCATCAGCCATTTCTGCTGAGAAAGGGCCTCCACTGAGAGCTTGCCCCTCAGCCATTGCACAAGGGTAACTCCGACAAGCCCAGCTAGGAGGAGGCCAATGGCCACCATTGTCCTAAAGGAGTAGTAGATGAGGCCAACCATGTGGGGACGATTTTGGGGATCCCAGCTTTTGAGCCCTTGAATGGGTCGATCCAGCCTGGGCTTAAACTCCAGCAGATAGCCCAGCGCGCCGGGGATCTTCACCTCCCACTCGTTGCGCTCTTCACGGTCGTTGGGCACAGCCAACAGGCTCCAGTCCGCCCGCTCACCGGCGGGGATCGTCTCCCACTGGGCCTCCATGGCCGCCAGCTTGGCCGGCTGATAGCGATAGACTTGCTCCGCGCTCAGATGGCCGACGAACACCTGCAAAGGGGCGACCACCAGGGTCATTGCCAAGACCACTTTGAGGGAGCGGGAGAAGAACTCGCTGTGCCGCCGCTTGAGAATGTACCAGGCACTGATGCCACCGATAACAAACAAAGAGGTTTCCAAGGTGGCAAAAAACATGTGCAGAAAGCTGTTGACCATGAAGGGGTTGACAATAGCTTGCAGGTAGTCCCGCACCACAAATTTCCCATCGACGAACACGCCACCTGCCGGCGTCTGCAGCCAAGAGTTGGCCGTCAGGATCCAAAAGGTGGATAAGTTGGCGCCAAAGGCCACCAGGATCGTCGAGATCCAGTGAATCACCGGCGGGACGCGCTCCCAGCCGAACAGCATGATCCCCAGAAAGCTGGCCTCCAGCATAAAGGCCATCGTGCCCTCAAAGCCCAGGATGGTTCCAAAAAAATCTCCCACTGCTTCGGAGAAGGGCGCCCAGTTCATGCCAAATTGAAAGGCCATCGGCAAGCCTGAGGCCACGCCAATACCGAAGTTCAACACATAGAGTTTTGACCAGAAACGGGCGTGACGGTAGTAATCTAGGTTGCGGGTTTTTAGCCAAAGTCCCTCAATAACAACAAGGTAAATGGCCATCCCCGTTGTTAAAACCGGCCACAACATGTGAAAAATGGCCGTGAGGGCAAACTGTAGACGAGAAAGGGCAACGGTATCTAGAAACATGATTTGTACCAAGCTTAGATGAATTGGCCAATACAGCTTTTTCCGACAACATCCTCTGCAGTTGATGCAGCTACACCTCTTGCATGAAAAACATCTTGCTGACTGGCAGACATCAGATGAGGCCGGGAAAGCCGCGCTTTGTGGTTCCTTCTAACATCGAATCTTGGCTAAGACAATCGACAAGCCGTCCGACTCTAAAGGTTAATTTTAGGATTCTGGAAGTGTGAACCCTTTTTTGTAATTTAGACTACAAGACAAAGAGCGCACTGCGAACCTAGCGGCCAAAGCCTGGCAGGCCACTAGTATAGGATTTTGGTTTTTTTCGTCTTTAAACAACAAAACTGTTGTCTTGTTGTATAGATCCAGGAGCGCTTCCCAGCAAGGGGCGACTTCCCGTCTACAGCGCCAGCAGACGGCTGCTGATCGTCCCCGGAGCCTGCCAGAATTGGGATCCCAGTTTGCAGTGTGGGGTGGAAGATGTCGTTTATCCCGCTGGTGCGCTTTCTAGGCCAGTCCGGCTTGATTCAAGAGCTAGCCGCCTGCTTGAGATCGCAGCGACGGGCAAATCTGCAGGGGGCAGGGCGGATTGCCAAGGGGTTGATCGCCTCGGCTTTGGCCCAGCAGGAGGGAAGATCCCTACTGGTGGTCACCGCCACCTTGGAGGAGGCAGGCCGCTGGACGGCGCAACTGGAGGGCATGGGCTGGGAGAGTGTGCAGCTCTACCCTACTTCAGAGGCTTCCCCCTACGAACCTTTTGACCTGGAACCGGAGCTGGTGTGGGGCCAGTTTCAGGTGCTGGCCGATTGCCTCCAGGGGAAGAAGGGCATGGCCATTGTGGCGACAGAGCGGGCCCTCCAACCCCACCTCCCTCCCCCAGAGGTGTTGCGGGCCTTTTGTCTCCAGCTGGAACCCGGCTTGGAGATGTTTCCCCAGCAACTGGGGCAGCAGTTGACCCGTCTGGGCTACCAGCGGGTGAGTCTGGTGGAAAGCGAGGGGCAGTGGAGCCAAAGGGGCGACATTCTCGACGTTTTCCCAGTGGCCTGCGAGTGGCCGGTGCGGCTGGAGTGGTTCGGCAACGAGCTGGAGAGGCTGCGGGAGTTTGACCCAGTCAGCCAGCGCTCCCAAGATGGGATCCCCTACGTCTGGCTGACCCCCACTGGCTACGGACCCATCCTCTGGCCAGCGCTGCAGGAAAAAGCCGATCAGCTCTCCCAGGGCCTACGGCAGCAGTTGGAGCAGTCGCCCACCCCCCCGGAGGGCTTGCGCCGTTTTCTCGGCCTGCTCTACACCCCTCCCGCCAATCTGCTCAGCTATCTGGATCCCACCACCCTCATCCTGATCGACGAGCCAGAGCAGTGCCAGGCCCACAGCCGGCAGTGGCTCTACCACGCCCAAGAACAGTGGAAACAGGCCCAGGTTGCGGAGCCGGCTCTGCAGCCCTTTCACCGCCCCTTCGATCTCCATGCTCCCGACTGGGATCCCTTCCCCTGCCTGTTGGCCCGCACCTTTGCCCCTGCTGGCGAAGCCGAAGCTGCCCTTGACCTAAAAAGCCGGCCTGTGCCTACTGCTCCCCACCAGTTTGGATCCCTGGCCAAAACCCTGCGCGAGTACCGCAAGCAGCAGTTGCAGGTGTGGATCCTCTCTGCCCAGCCCTCCCGCACCGTAGCTCTGCTGCAGGAACACGACTGCCCCGCCCAGTACGTGCCCAATCCCAAAGACTTCCCGGCCATCGAGCGCCAGCTGCAGTCCTACACCCCAGTGGCCCTCAAGTATTCCGGCCTGGCCGAGCTGGAGGGGGTTCTCCTGCCCACCTTGGGGTGGGTGGTGCTCACCGACCGCGAGTTTTTCGGCCAGCACAGCCTGGCCACCCCTACTTATGTGCGCAAGCGCCGCCAGGCCAGCTCTCGCCAGGTGGATCCCAACCTGCTCAAGCCAGGGGATTTTGTCGTTCACAAGGCCCATGGCATTGGCCAGTTTCTGCGCTTAGAAAGCCTCACCATTGGGGGCGAAACCCGCGAGTACCTGGTTATTCAATACAGCGATGGCCTGTTGCGGGTGGCTGCCGACCAGGTCAACTCCCTTTCCCGCTACCGGGCCAGCGGGGATGGACCACCTGCCCTGCACAAGATGTCCGGCAGCACCTGGGAAAAGACCAAACAGAAGGTGAAAAAGAGCCTGCGAAAAGTGGCCTTTGACCTGCTGCAGCTCTATGCCAAACGCGCCGAACAGGAGGGCTATGCCTTCCCGCCCGATTCTCCTTGGCAACAGGAGCTGGAAGATTCTTTCCCTTATCCCCTGACGCCGGATCAACTCCGCGCTGTCCAAGAGATCAAGCGGGATATGGAATCCCCTCGCCCCATGGATCGGCTGCTGTGTGGAGATGTGGGTTTTGGCAAAACAGAGGTGGCAATCCGTGCCATTTTCAAAGCCGTAACCGCCGGCAAGCAAGTAGCTCTCCTGGCGCCAACCACCATTCTTACCCAGCAGCACTACCACACCCTCAAAGAGCGCTTTGCTCCCTATCCTATTCAAGTGGGCTTGCTCAACCGCTTCCGCACCTCGGAGGAGAAAAAAGAAATCCTATCCCGTCTCAAGAGTGGCGAACTGGATGTTGTGGTGGGCACCCACCAGCTTTTGGGCAAGGATGTGCAATTTCGGGATTTAGGCCTTTTGGTTATTGACGAAGAGCAGCGCTTTGGCGTCAACCAAAAAGAGAAAATCAAACTTCTCAAAACCCAGGTGGATGTACTCACCCTCACCGCCACCCCTATTCCCCGCACTCTGTATATGGCCTTGTCGGGTTTGCGGGAAATGAGCTTGATCCAAACTCCGCCTCCTTCCCGCCGGCCTATCAAAACTCACCTTTCTCCCTACAACCCCGAAGTCATCCGCACGGCTATCCGCCAAGAGTTGGATCGCGGCGGTCAAGTCTTCTATGTCGTCAACCGCATTGAAGGCATCGAAGAAGCCAGCGCCAAATTGCGGGAATGGGTGCCCGGCGCCCGCATTGCCATTGCCCACGGGCAGATGCCGGAAGGGGAGCTAGAGGCAACGATGCTGGCTTTTAACAATGGGGAAATCGATATCCTGGTCTGCACGACGATTATCGAATCCGGTTTGGATATTCCCCGCGTCAACACCATTTTGATTGAAAATGCTCAGGAGTTTGGATTGGCTCAGCTATACCAGCTGCGGGGGCGGGTGGGCCGGGCTGGGATCCAAGCCCATGCTTGGCTGTTTTACCGAGAAGACGGGATCCTCACCGAGGAGGCCCGCAAACGCCTACAGGCCATTCAGGAATTTACCCAACTGGGATCCGGCTATCAGTTGGCAATGCGGGATATGGAAATTCGTGGCATTGGCAACCTGCTGGGAACGGAACAATCCGGGCAAGTCAATGCGGTGGGCTTCGATCTTTACCTGGAAATGCTGCAAGAGGCTATTCGAGAAATTCGCGGCCAGGAGATCCCGCAGGTGGAGGACACGCAAATCGACCTGAATGTTACCGCTATGATCCCGCAAAGCTATATTCCCGACGAAGATCAAAAGATGCAGGCTTATCGACAACTGGCTGCTGCCGGCTCTCGGGTCGAGCTGTTGCAAATTGCCCAGGAATGGCAAGACCGCTTTGGCCCCCTGCCCAAGCCCACTCAGGAGCTGCTGCGGGTAATGGAGCTGAAGGTGCTGGCCCGAGCCCTGGGCTTTTCCCGCATCAAACTGGCCAAAGAGCATGTGCTTTTGGAAACCCCCATGGAGGAGCCCGCTTGGAATCGCCTGAAAGAGGCCCTGCCCACTCACCTGCAGCCTCGCTTTGTTTACCAACCGGGCAAGGTGACGGTGCGGGGTCTGGGGATGGTGCCGGCAGCGCAGCAACTGGAGAGCCTTTTGCAGTGGCTGGACAAGATAAGCCTGGCCCTGAGCCGGATGGAGGCTGGGATCCCAATGACCCCCTAGATCTTGCCGGATCTCTCTCGAGGCGGGCCCATGCTCTGGTGTGAGAGAGTGGAATGGCCGGCCCTCCTCTCTTCAGCACTCCTTTTTGCATCGGCTTCGCGTTTGCATCGTGTTCGCGTCATGAAAGTTCTAGAAGCTCACCACCTCCAAAAAACCTACCGGCAAGGAGGCAGGGAGGTGCGGGCGGTGGTGGATGTCTCCCTGACGCTGGCAGCAGGGGAGATCCTGGCTTTTTTGGGGCCCAACGGGGCCGGCAAGACCACCACCATTAAGATGATTGCCGGCCTGATCCAACCGGACGCGGGCACAGTGTGCGTTCTCGGACGGGATCCCCACAGGGATCCTGGCACATTGGCCCAAGTAGGGGCGGTGCTGGAAGGCAATCGCAACCTCTACTGGCGGATGACCCCCCTACAGAACTTGGAGTACTTTGGCGTGCTGCGGGGGCTATCCCCCAGAACCGCTCGGCAACGGGGGTTAGAGCTGCTGGAGACCTTTGGCCTGCAGGAGAAACAAGATGTGGCCGTGCAAACCCTTTCGCGGGGCATGCAGCAGAAGGTGGCCATTGCCGTCGCCCTCCTGCATCAACCGGCCCTGTTGCTGCTGGATGAGCCCACCCTGGGGTTGGATGTGGAATCGGCGCAAGCGGTGAAATCCCTGATCCGCCAAATTGCCGCTTCGGGTCGAGCCATCTTGCTCACCACCCATCAACTGGATATTGCGGAAGCGCTCTCGGATCAGGTAGCCGTTATTCGACAAGGGGTGATCATCGCCCAAGCCCCCACGGGAGAGTTGATCCGGCACTTTGCCGGCGCCGTCGGTACTTACCGGATCGAGCTGGAACAGGGGCTGGATCCCTGGAGGTTTGAACAACTGGCCCGCCAAGGGGTGGAGATTCTCGGATCCCATCGGGTGCGGTTCAGCGGCCCGCCAGAGATGCTCTATCAGGTGCTGGAGATCTTGAAGCCTTTGCCCTTGCTCAGCCTCAAACGAGAGGAAGCCGATCTCACCCACATCTTCCTCAAGTTGTTGAAAAGAGGGGATAGACAATGCCAGTGATCCACCTGTTTTGGGCCGAACTAAAGCGGGCCTGGATCCAGTACATTCGCTATCCGGCGGAGGCCCTGGGCGGGATCCTGATCACCACGTTCTTCTTCTATGCCCTCTTTGCCGGCGCCCAATATGTGGCAGGGCCTGCCTCCCAATTTGGCGAACGGTTGGATGCGGTGGTGATCGGCTATGTGCTCTGGACGCTGGTCATTTTTGTGGTGAACGACATCGCCCTCAACCTGCAGGTGGAAGCCCAGACAGGCACCTTGGAGCAGGTGTTGCTCTCGCCATTTTCGGCAGCCACTCTCTTCTTGGCACGGGCTTGTGCCAGCTTGGTGTTGCGCTTTTCTGTTGTTGTCGTCATTTTGGGTGCCATTTTGCTGCTCACGGGCAGTCGGCTGCGCTTTCCCCCCAGTTTGGTGCTGCCGCTCTTGAGCGTGGTGCTGGGGGCCTACGGTTTTTCGTTTTTGCTGGGATCCGCTGCTCTAATTTGGAAGCGAATTCAGCAGCTTTTGATCATCAGCCAATTCGGCCTGCTTTTTCTGTTGGCTGCTCCCACGGAAGAATGGCCGGGATCCCTGAGGTGGCTAGGGCAAAGTCTGCCCATGACGGCGGGGGCGGGGCTGCTGCGAGACGTGATGGTGCGCGAGGTAGGGCTGGATCCCCTGCGCTTGGCCATGGCTCTAGCCAGCGGCATTTTCTACTTCGGCCTGGGTCTGCTGGCCTTTCGCTGGGCAATGCGGCTAGCCAAACGTCAAGGGATCCTGGGATCCCAGTAGAGGTTTGCAGGAGGGCATCTAGAGCGAACGTTGGTTGGGGGAGCGGTGCAGCAGGTGAGGGAAGTGGTATTCTACCGCTCCAGTGACCGGGTTGTTTTCGGGGAAAGCCATGCTCCGCCGGCTCAGCTCTTGCAGCGCCTTTTCAATTTCGTCAAAGTCGGCAGGTAAGTCGATAGCTATCTCCGCAAGGGTGAGGATCCCTTGCCGCTGTTGGGCTAGCCGCAGGATCTCCCGCATCAGAGCTTGACCTTTGAGGGGCTGAGGAGGTGCTGAGGTGGTTTTTGAGGAAGCTGGGGATGGGGAGGGTCGGGATCCCTGCAGGACGGCCAGCTTGAAGTTGTAGTTCTCCACCATGCCTGGGATCAAAAACAGGTCAATTAACTGGCCAAAGCCCAGCAGGCCAAAGGTGAACAGCCAGAGGATGCCTGTTCCAGTCTTGCCCAGGTAGAAGCGATGGACGCCACAGATCCCGAAGATGCCCAACGCCCAGAGGATATAGGCAGTACCGACAGACTTGGGTTCAGCGGGGGGCAGCAGGTAGCGAGAACTCATGAGGATTTGACGAGATAACTCCGAGCGGGTACTTCCAGTTTGTCATCTCCTGGCCTGGACGGGCAGAAGAGAACCGGCGTGATCTCTGCAAGCAAGCTGGGATCCCTTCTACGCTCTTGTCTGAGGGAGGGCAGCCTCAACGGGAAAACAACCGGAATAATGAGATCCAAGTCCCCCAGGCTCAAAGAACTCCGTCTCCCGCTCACGCAAGCAGTGGACATGCCTATAGAAGGCAAGGGAAAGTCGATGTTTGAGCCAATTTTAATCGGGTTGAGCGCTGTGCTCTGGGGCCTCCTCTGGGGCTACGCTACACTGCTGGTTGTGCTGGTGAACTTTAAGGAGCAAGGATCGGTTTACGCCTACCCTATGCAGGCGGTGCTGGATCGCTTTGTCGAATCCTTGGGGCTGGGCTGGCTTAAGGATCTGCATGCCCTGCAACTGAGGCCGCTGCGCCGGATCAGCTATGCTCTGTTTGGTGCCGTCACCCTAGGGGTGGCTTTCATGCTCTGGGTGTTGGGGTGAGGCGATGCCCAGATCAACAGGCGCATTCCCGCAGCAACTGCAAATGCGTTAACCCAACCCGAGTTCTCGACAGGCTCATAATGACCGCTGCCCAACTGGTTGCTATTCTCTCCACTGCCATTGCCACCGCCACACCGGTGGTCTTCGCCTGTGTGGGGGAAACCATTACCGAGCGGGCAGGGGTGATCAACCTCTCCGCAGAGGGGACGATCATGCTGGCGGCCATGGTTGGGTTCGCCGTGGCCAAGCTGACGGGAAGCTTGGTATTGGGCTTTTTGGCTGCCGCCGCGGTGGGAGCGCTGTTTGCTGGGATCGTGGCCTTTGGCTCGCTGACCCTGAAGGGATCCCAAATTGCCATTGGTTTCGTCTTGACCCTATTGGGGGCGGATTTGTCTTCCTTTTTGGGCAATCCGTTCGTGCGGATCCCAGGGCCAACGGTGCCCAGCCTGCCCATCCCCTTCCTGAGAGAGGTGCCGCTGCTGGGGCCACTCCTGTTCCAAGGGGATCTGTTGCTGTACGCCAGCTACGCGCTCATCGGGGGAACTTGGTTCTTTTTGTATCGCACTCAGCCTGGCCTGATGTTGCGGGCTATGGGAGAACAGCCGGCGGCGGCTTTTGCCCGCGGCACCGATGTCATTTTCTGGCGCTATGTTTACACCCTTGTGGGGGGATCCCTATTGGGCTTGGCGGGGGCTGCCTTTTCTCTGGATTTCAAGGCCGGCTGGAGCCACCGACATACAGCAGGGTATGGCTGGATTGCTTTGGCCATCGTCATCTTCGGCGGCTGGAACCCCTTGCGGGTAGCCCTGGGGGCCTACCTGTTCGGCATTTTGCAGTCCTTTGCCGGAGTTGCCCAGACTACCATCCGCGCCGTGCCCACCCAAGTTTTTACGGTGGCTCCCTTTGTGTTGATGATTTTGGTGTTGGTGCTCACTTCTGGGGAATGGTGGGAGTACGGCTTGCGCGGGATCCCACCTCGGCTGCGGCGCTGGATCCAGCAGGCGGTGAAGGCCACTCCGCCGGCAGCTCTAGGGCAGCCGTTTGAACCGGGCTAGAGGGGATCCCTCCTCAGCAAGGGGGAATCTGAAAGCGCTAGAAAATAGCCTGCAGTTTTTTAAGGCAAGCCTGGATCTGCGCCATCTCCGAGGGATCCAGCTTTTGGAAGCGCTCTTTCAAGTAGGCGACGTGGGCCGGGAAAATTTCCTCAAACAGTTTTTCCCCCGCTTCTGTCAGCACGACCTTAAAGCAGCGTCGGTTTTCCGGGGGCACTTCCCGGCGCACCAGCCCTTTTTGTTCCAGGCGATCCACAATGCCGGTCAGTGTCCCTTTGGTCACCAGCGTTTTTTGGGCCAAGACATTCATGGTCATCCCAGGGGTATTGCCAAGGGTAACCAACACATCGAATTGGGGGGCCGTCAGCCCCATTTGCCGAATGTGAACCCCGGCGTAATTTTCAAAAGCTTGGTAGGCCCGCGCCAGATCCCGCAGCAGCCCCAAAAAAGGCTCACGGGCCGCCAATACCGTCCCCCTCAGCGGAACAGAGTCCTCAGGCTTGAGAACCTCGTCGCTTTGGAGAAGGGGGGATGGAGAGGAGTCAGCGGGAGTGGGCATGGTTGAAGATCGCAGTTCGCGTTGGTGGAACAAACTCAAACCCAAAGGACAGTCTCGGCTCCATGATAGCCCACTGTAGTACAGTTCTAACGCAAAATGAACTACGTCTATCTGCTTTGCTGAGCTAGCCCCTTCGCCGTTATGTGGTTCTCATAAAAAAAGGGGATCCACTGGATGGATCCCCCGTGACGGACAGAGCTTGTGGGGCAAACACCCGCCCAAGGCAGGTGACCACAGCAGACACTAGGGCTTCAGCTCGCTGGGGATGCGCTCCCCGAAGAGCACGAAGTAGAGAATCCGATAAATGTCCGTGTTCAGGATCCCGGTGGTCGGCACCAACTCTTGGGCGTTCAAGCCCGCAGCGCGAGCAATGACTCCACTGCCGACGTCATCTCCGGTAGCCCAAGCCACGGCAAAGGGAAAGCGCTTGCCATTCTTGTCAGGAGCAGAAATAAACGGCTTTGTGCCCGTGCCGTCAACTCCGTCAATGGGGGCACCACTGCCTTTGGGGTCAGTAGGGGGCAACGGCTCATCGGCGGACTCGACATCCACCAACTGCATGCCACCGGCATTGCTGTCGCTGGTGGTGATCATGAAGGTCTTGGGATTCTTCTCGATAAAGTTGAGAATCACCCCGATGGCATCGTCGGCCCGCTTCATAGCCTCCAGGCAGCCAGAGGCATTGAGGTTGTTGCACATGTTATCAGTGCCCTCTTCTTCGATGACGGCGAAGAAGCCCTTAGGATTGCGGGAGATCCGCGCCAGGGCAAATTCGGTCATCTCGGCAATGGTGGGGGCGCTGGCGATGTAGTTGGGCAAGTTTTCTTTCCGCAACTCTTCTTCAGGCTTGTCGTAGAAGGTGTCCTCGACGTTGAACACCCCCAAAACTTTGGAGACATCTGCCGGCAGCTTGAGCAGCTCGTCGCGGGTGTAGACAACGGCGTACCCCTTTTTCTTGGCCTCCTCAATCAGGTTGCGGCCATCCTTGCGCTTCCCTTTGCCAAAGCGGCCCTGGACACCTTCCGGCAGCAGCCATTCCTCGCCAGCGCCGAGGATGATGTCTACCCCTGACTCCACCACCTGCAGGGTAATCTCCTCATAGTCGCTGCGCTTGGCAACTTCGGCAACGAAGGCAGCCGTCCCCGGCTCAATGATGGATCCCGTTTGCACCAGAGCCGTACCCAAGCCTGCCGCCACAGCCTCTTCCATGATCGTGTTCAGGGTGCCGTTGGCAGAGGGGTACTCTTTGCCGTCCGGATCCAACCCAAAGCTCTTGGCGTGGACACGAGTTCCTGTGGCATGGGTCACCGCTCCGGCGTTGGAAGTTCCCCCAAGCTGGTCGAGAAGGTGCCCGCGATAGGGGGCAATCACGGGGAGACGATCCCAGTTCAGAAAGCCATCGGGGCCGTAGTAGAGAATGCGTGTGATGTCCCAGTGGGAAGCCGAAGTGCCATCCGGGTGGAAGAAGATGGCCCCGTTTCCGGTCGGCTGAGGCGCCGCTTGAGCCACACTAGAGGAAAAAACTGACGAGGACAGCAGACACAAAGTTGCAGCCAAAGCCGCCCTCAAAGAATAGCTACGCATAGCTAACACGCCCTTGCTCGTTCGAAGCTGAACGTTAAAAACGTAACACAGCTTCAGATGAGTTTGCAAGGGCATAGCAACGCAGCAGCGCGAAACGTGCCTGAAGCGAGTGCGCCACTGAGCGATTTCCCCGTCTGACAGTGCAGCTTACGGGGTCTATAACTAACGTTAACTATCTCTTAACTATCTCATAACTGTCAAGGTTTCTCGCAGGGCTTTTGGGGTACCTGCTCCAGGGCATAGCCGTCCTTCTGGTCAGGCGGCTCTTCTGGGGGTTTTGGCCAGTGGCTGCCATGCTCGTCTGAGCTGTTTGAATTGCTGTTGCCAGCGCTGCAATTCGCCCGCCTCCAACGGGATCCCACCGAAGCGCACCTCCATGTAGCGCTCCAAGAACTGGATGGCCACCTGGGCTTGTGGTAAGTCGGAGTGGCGCAAGTGTTCCAGGCAGGCCTCAGGGCCTAGGTGGGCTGGGATCCCCACCGCCGTCGCCAGATCCCGCAGTTGCAGATAAAGCCTTGAGATAAGCTGGCGGCGCTGCTGCGACTTGGGTAGAGCCGCCGGGATCCAGCGCATCCCAGCAAAGGCCAGACTCGGTAGCAAGAGGCCAACCATCCAGGTGGGCCAGGGGGGCGGAGGCTGCCACAGGGATCCCAGCAAAACCCCATTGCCGGCAGTGGCTAGGAGAATCCACCCCCCATCCTGCCAGCGCAAAGCCCGATAGCGGCGGCGGCGACCCCAATAGGCCATGGATCCGGTGATCAAAACCACCCCCAACACCGGCAGGCCATTCTGCTGCAGCGTTTGCCCCCAACCCACTAGGCTGCGACGGAAGCCAGCACCGACATCCTCTCGATCCGGAGAGGCGGCTACAGCGCTGGCCATCTCCTGAATCTGCCGCCAGATCTGCCGCTGGGTGGATAGGTCGTACTGGATGACGTACTTAAACCAGCGGAAGCGCAAGCTGTCGTAGAAATCTTGAAGGGGATCCCACCAGCTCTGCCGCTGACTAACATTGGCCTCTGCCGGCGTAGCGTCAAAGATGACCCAGCCGTAGGGGCCAAAGGGGATCTCCGTCCAGGAATGGGCGTCGGCATTGCGTACTGCCAGATAATTTTCCTGCGCCACCCAGCGCCCGCCCAAAAAGCCATTCACCATTCGGGCCGGGATGCCAATGCTGCGGGCCAGCACCGTCAGGGCTGTGGCGAAATATTCGCAGTGGCCCCGCCGATGGGTGAACAGAAAGGCTTCCAAAGGCGGTTCAGGGCCGGGATCCGGCAGATCGGTGGTATAGGCGTAGTTCTCCAGCAGGTAGTTCTGCAAAGCCGTCACCTTGCCAAAGACATCGGGGATCCCAGCGGTAACGTCTTCAGCCAAGGCGGGAATGCGCGGATCCAGGTCTGCTGGCAACTGCAGATAGGCTGCCTGTTGGACTGGGTCGAGAGCACTGAACAGCTCCGCGTGGCCTAGCCGGCGCAAGCGCGGGCTTAACTCCCTTGAGATCCGGCTCCGGGCGCGGTAAAGATGGGGCACCTGCCGAGGCAGAGAATGGCCAACATCTCCGGTCTCGCTCAGGATGAGGCGGCGATTCTGCCGTTGCCAAGCTTGTTGCACCGTCGCTGCTCCGCCCCGCTCCAGCCATTCCATCTCCACCAGCGGGGCCACCCCAAAAACGGTGTTGGTGACCAGCGGCTCCAGATAGATAAGCTGCTCCAAGGGGAGAAGCAGCAGGTCGGGAGCAGTGGGGATCAAGCTGGAGGCAGAGAGATCAAATACCCCTGCTGCGTTGGGGAAAATGGGGATGAAGCGGTCTAGCGTTCGCGACCAGGCCCGTCCATCGTAGCGATCGAAGCTGATCCCGCGCCAGTAGAGGGACTCCACACGGGGCGGCACCCCTGCCGGAAATTCCACCCGCATGACAACGGTGTTATCGGTTTTGAGGGTGCCGAATGCTCCCAGGCTGACTTCCTCGGCAAAGCCGGTGGTCATCACCGGCGAGCGGGCCTGGCGACCCAGAATTCCTAAACTGACCCGCGGGAACAAGAAAAACAAAGCCACGGACAGGATCACCGCCAGCAAAGCCAGGGATCCGAGAAAGCCCAAGAAGTTGAGGTTGATGCCACGGGTTTGGCTGGCTGCCTGCGGGTGCTGCTCTGCTTGCAGGCGCAGGTGGTAAAGGGTGAGGTTGATTAGCCCTACCCCCACGTACAGCAAAAACAGCAGCCCAAAGCTGATGTCTTCGTTGAACAGGGTGGCAATGGCCATCAGCAGCAGAGACAGCACCGCCAACTGGATGTGATCGGCTGCCCGTTCCCGCTGAAACAGCTTGGCCCCCGTTAGGTAAAGCACCAAGCCAATGGCCCCATCGGAAAAGGGAAGGATCCCAAAGATAACCAAAGCCAGCAGGCTAAGCAACACCGCCACCGTCAGGGGCATCCACAGGGGGGCATAGCGGGCAAAAGCAATCCTTGGCGGCTCCCAAAACCAACTGCAGGCCCCTGCGGCCAAGCAAACGGCAATGACCGGTGGCGACAGAGCCTGATCCCCCAGACAAAGGGCCGTGAAGGCGATCCCCACCAACAGGTAAACAAACACCTTTTGAACGGATGGCAGTGTCCAGGTCATGGCCCTTGGGATTCAATCCTTTCCAGCATAGCCAAGTCTTTTTTGCTACCGGTTTGCCCTCCCTGGGATCCCCTTCTGGACAAAGCGAAGGGCATTAGAATCGTTAGCTAAGAATCGTTAAGATTTTGTTACTCGCCGGTCTCGACGGGATACCTGTGACACGCTGCGCGAAAAGGTGGTGAGATGTCCAGCCAAAACGAAATTCACGTGGTGGGGGCGCGGCAGCACAACCTCAAGAATGTCGAGCTGCGGATCCCGCGGGATCGCCTGGTGGTGTTCACCGGCGTCTCCGGCTCTGGCAAATCTTCTTTGGCCTTTGACACCATTTTTGCCGAAGGGCAGCGGCGCTATGTGGAATCCCTCAGTGCCTATGCGCGGCAGTTTTTGGGGCAACTGGACAAGCCGGATGTGGATCGCATCGAAGGGCTGAGTCCGGCCATCTCCATCGATCAAAAGTCCACCAGCCACAACCCCCGCTCGACGGTTGGCACCGTTACCGAAATCTATGACTACCTGCGGCTTCTGTATGGGCGAGCTGGGATCCCGCACTGTCCCCATTGCAACCGGGTGATCGCCCCCCAGACGGTGGATCAGATTGTGGATCAGATCATGGCCCTGCCGGATCGGACGCGGTTTCAGTTGCTCTCGCCGGTGGTGAAGGGGAAAAAGGGCACCCATGCCAACCTGTTGCAAAGCTTGCGCCAGCAAGGGTTTGTGCGCGTGCGCATCGACGGCCAGGTGCGGGATCTGAGCGAGGAGATCGAGTTAGCCAAAAACAAAACCCACACCCTTGAGGTTGTGGTGGATCGGCTGGTCAAGAGCCCCGACATAGCGGAGCGACTGGCCGATTCTCTGGCAACCTGCCTGCGCCAGTCGGGAGGAATTGCGGTGGTGGAGCTGCTGCCGCGGGAAGAGGAGCGAGAACAGCTGCTGCAAAAGGTGGCCGAGTCGGCGGGGCAATACCTGAACAGCAAGCCAACGGAGCTGATTTTTTCTGAGCAATTTGCCTGCCCGGAGCACGGTTCGGTGATGGGCGAGCTGTCGCCGCGCCTGTTTTCCTTCAACTCGCCGATTGGGGCCTGTCCTGTCTGCCACGGGCTGGGTTTTGAGCCCATCTTCGACCCCGAGCGGATCGTGCCCGATCCGAAGCTACCCCTGTACGCCGCCATCGCCCCTTGGGCAGAGCGGGAGAACCCCTACTATCTGGCCCTGTTGGCGGGAGCCGCCAAGGCTTTTGGCTTCGACCTCAGCAGCCGCTGGTGTGATCTCACCCCCCAGCAACAGCAGATCATCCTCTACGGCGCCGACCAGGAGGTCTACATCGCCGAGGCGGAATCTCAGTACCGAGGCCGGGGGTACTATCGCCGCTATGAGGGGGTGATTCCCCAATTGCAGCGGCACTACCAGGAAACCACTTCCGAAATCTATCGGCAAAAGCTGGAAGCCTACCTCACCTACCGTCCCTGTTCCGCCTGTGGGGGATCCCGTCTCAAGCCGGAAGCTCTGGCCGTGCGCATCGGCGGCTACCGCATTACCGATCTCACCGAGATCTCCATCCGCGACTGCCTGCACCGCCTGGAGCAGCTAAACCTTACCCCCCGCCAAGCGCAGATCGGCGAGTTGGTGCTGCGGGAGATCAAAACCCGGCTGCAGTTTTTGGTGGATGTGGGCCTCGACTACCTCACCTTGGCCCGCCCGGCCATGACCCTCTCCGGGGGCGAGGCGCAGCGGATCCGGCTGGCCAGCCAGATGGGCTCCGGCTTGACGGGGGTGCTCTACGTGTTGGACGAACCCTCGATTGGCCTCCACCAGCGGGACAACGAGCGCCTGTTGCAAACCCTGTTTCGCCTGCGAGATCTGGGCAACACCCTGATCGTGGTGGAACACGACGAAGAAACCATCCGTGCCGCCGACCACATCGTCGATATCGGCCCTGGAGCCGGGATCCACGGGGGGGAAGTGGTGGCCCAGGGATCCCTGGCGGACATCATGGCCTGCGAGCGCTCCATCACCGGAGCTTATCTTTCGGGGCGGCTGCGGATCCCTACCCCTGCGCAGCGGCGGGCTGGCAAGGCGGTTTCTCTCAAGCTCACCAATGCCCACAAAAACAACCTCAAGCACATTGATGTAGAGATCCCCCTGGGCAAGTTGGTCTGTGTTACAGGCGTCTCCGGCTCCGGCAAATCCACCTTGGTCAACGAATTGCTCTACCCTGCCCTGCAGCACCATCTTGGACACAAGGTGCCCCAACCCACGGAGATGGGAGCACTTGAGGGCATCGAACACATTGACAAGGTGATCGTGATCGACCAATCTCCCATTGGCCGTACCCCCCGCTCCAACCCTGCCACCTACACCGGCCTGTTCGACCCGATCCGCCAAACCTTTGCCCAAACCTTGGATGCCAAGGCCAGAGGCTACCCATCCGGCCACTTTTCCTTCAATGTCAAGGGGGGGCGCTGTGAAGCCTGCAAAGGGCAGGGGGTGAACGTGATTGAAATGAACTTTCTGCCCGATGTGTACGTCACCTGCGAAGTCTGCGGGGGCAGCCGCTACAGCCGCGAAACCCTGCAGGTCAGGTACAAGGGCAAGAACATCGCCGAAGTCCTGGATATGACGGTGGGGGAGGCGCTGGAGTTTTTCGCTGCCCTGCCTCCTGCCGCCAAGATCCTGCAGACCTTGGCCGATGTGGGCCTCGATTACATCAAGCTGGGCCAGCCAGCTCCTACCCTCTCCGGTGGGGAAGCGCAACGGGTCAAGCTGGCCGCAGAACTGGCCCGCCGCTCCACCGGCAAAACCCTCTATCTGCTGGATGAGCCCTCCACCGGCTTGTCTTTTTACGATGTCCACAAGCTCTTGAACGTCCTGCAACGGCTGGTGGATACAGGCAACACCGTGCTGGTGATCGAGCATAACCTGGACATTCTCCGCTGTGCTGATTGGATTATTGACTTGGGGCCAGAGGGCGGCGACCGCGGCGGCCAGATCATCGCCGTTGGCACCCCAGAACAGGTGGCTGAGCACCCCGGATCCCATACAGGGCGATATTTGAAGCAGGTTTTGCAACAACATCCCCCAGGTCGCTGAGCAACTCAGCCTGCTCCAGGGAGAAAGTTGACCGAAAGCGGCTGTCGGGATCCCCTTTCGCTTTTTGCTCTGCTCACCTCAGCCATGGCGGTGGAGGACTGATGCGGCGAGGACTCTATCCCACCCAGGCGCTCCGCACCGTGAACGCAAGGGTAAACTACCCGACACCCGCGCTATGCGCAGGGTGCGGGCTTTATCCCAATCCCTAGCGGCCCCAGAGGACAGCTAAGTTTCGGAATTTCAGGCGAGTTTACAGTCGCCCCAAGGAGAGAGATTACTTGAGCAGCGTTATGGTCAGCATCCCCTTCCCACCCGCAGTGCCCACACTTGAACGACTTACCATTGCGGTAGGACTTACCCCGCTCAGGGTGGATGTGCAAGCACCGGTGGCAGGTCTGACTGGTGTAGGCAGGCGGCACCAGCACCACAGGCACTCCAGCAATGGCAGCCTTGTAGGCTACAAACATCCTGAGCTGGTAGAACGCCCAGTTGTTAGTCCTGCGCCGCTCAGCCTTACTTCGAGACTTCTGATTCAGGCAATCTCTGATGCCTGTCAAGTCTTCAAAAGCCAGTGCCGCACCAATAGCCTGGGCATCCCTGACCAAGGTTTTGCTGATGTTGTGGTTCAGCCATGTCTGGTAGCGCCGTTCTCTCCCAGAGAGCCTTCTCAGCAGCCTCCTAGAGCTGCGAGTGCGTTTGGATTGAACCTTGGCGCGTACACGGCTGAACCGGTCACGGACGGCCTGGATGTGCTCTCCACTCCAAGAGCGTCCGTTGCTAGCGGTGGCGATATCCCGCCTGCCCAAGTCAACTCCGATTACCTTTGGAGTTTTGCCAGTCGGGGGAGTATCCAGCTCAACAGCGATGTTGATGTAGTACTCCCCTTGCTTGGTCTTGGACAGAGTAGCGCTGGTGGGCGTTTGCCCCCGCAGCAAAGCGATTTGATAACCGCCAATCTTGAGCTTGAGCCAAACCCGTCCGCTCATCAGGGTCACGCCCACGGCCTGGTCGGACTCTCGGTACTTAAAAGTACGAGCGTCCAAAGTCAGACTGGTGGGGCGGAACTTGTGGACTTGCTTCACCGCCTTGGCATTGCTAATCACCCGACGGAGCGCCTGACAGACGTGGTTGGCTTTCAGCCCCGTTGCTGCTCTTACCGGTCGATAGACCAGGTGATGCAGCTTGACGGTGTTCCAGCACTTCTCACGCTTGGCGGTATCCAGAATCTGGTTGCAAGCGTCAGCAAACCTCTGCAGGGTGCGGTCAATTTCTTGACGCAACTCTACAGGGACTATCAGCTTGCAACGTACAGATATGGCCTGGCTCATAGGCTTATTGTAGTTCATCCAGACTTTTGACCAGCAAACCTATATGGAGGAGGGCTTTCCTCCCGACACCAAGCCTGCGGCTATGGTGCGGGCCTCCAGCCCGAAAATTTGGTGAACGGTTAGCCTGAGTCTCACGTCGCCATGGCATGATGGGTCGGAAGGAAAAGGTTCGCACTCTCCCCATGGTAGGGCAGACCCTGGGTGGCCGCTATCAGATCTTGGAAGCACTGGGATCCAGCGGACAAACCTACTTGGCACAGGATAGCCATCATCCTGAGCGGCTTCGGGTGGTGCTCAAACGCTGGCAGGCCGGCCAAAATGCTCCGCACCGCGAACACAGTGAGGACTCCGCCTCGCTACGGCATCTCTTTCAGCAAGAAGTGGCGCTGCGGGAGCACCTGGGATCCCACGAGGGTATCCCCCGCCTGTTGGCCTGCTTTGAGCAAGAGGGGGAGTTTTATTGGGTGGAAGAATGGGTTGAAGGGCCCACCCTGGAACAAGCTCTATTGCTAGGTAACGCAACCGAGAGGGGCCAGCTAACGACTCCGTCCCGCCAAATGCACTGCCATTGGGGGCACGACTGGACAGAGGCTGAGGTACGAGCCTTGTTGCAGGATGTGCTGCAAACCTTGGCCTTCCTGAATGAGGAAGGGGTGAGCTGCTGCAACCTGCAGCCCTCTCGCTTGATCTACCGTCAGGCGGATGGCCGATGGGTGTTGTTGAAGTGGGGGGGTGAGGAACAGGGTCTGGCTTTTTCCGGCTCTGGCTTCGGGAACCCCTATGGCCCCAGGCATTGCAGCGACCTCTATGCTCTTGGGCTGATTGCCCTGCAGGCCCTCTGCGGGATCCCGCCCCAGAAGCTGTTTCGCGACCCGTTGACGGGGGAGTTGCGCTGGCACGATCTGGCCTCTACTAGCGCTCCTTTTGCTGCTTTTCTGGATCGTTTGGTGAGCTGCAACCCACAACAGTGCTTTCCTTCAGCAACAGCAGCTCTGGCCGCTTTGCAGGCTTTGCCCCCCGCCGAGAGCCCCCCTGCCGCCGAACTCCTGTCCCAGCCCAGCCCTGTCGCCGCCGAGCCCTTACAGGAGCCAACCACCCCACCGCGTTCTCCGGTATCGCTGCGGGCGCGTCCCCGGATCCCACCGGTTTGGGCAGGAGGCAGCTTGGCGGCTTTGCTGGCGTTGACGGTGGCAGGGGTATGGCAGATGAGGGCGAACCTTGGCCTGCGGGGGGAGCCCAAGGATTCTGTCCCCCTCACGAGAACGGGATCCTCTGGCCCGGCAAAGCGCAACGGCCTGGGACTCCATCCTACTCGCGAGAACGGTTCTCATGCCTCCGTCCCCACCGCCGTCACGGTCGCGGAAGCGTCGCGTAGCGATAACGACCCGGCAGACTGGGCCAAGTCTTTGCAGCTCAAGGCTACGCTGGAAGGCCCTGTCGCCGTCACTGCTCTGGCCATCAGCCCGGATGGAAATCTCCTTGCTGCCGGGGGAGACGACGGCGTGATCCGGCTTTGGGATCCCCAGGCTGGCCAACTGCTCCAGAGCTGGGCAGGCCACGAGGGATCCGTTGAGGCACTGGCCATCAGCCCAGATGGTACCTTTTTGGTGAGTGGGGGGGCAGACAAGACGGCACGGGTCTGGGATCTGGCGACCCTGGGGGATCCGGCTCTCTCGCCTGGGGATGTGCTGGCGCGGCTGCAGTTGCAAGGGCACACCGGGTTGATCAACAGTGTCGCCATTAGCCCCGATGGTCGTTGGATTGCCAGTGGCAGCGCCGACCGCACCATCCGCCTTTGGCAGGCCGACAACGGCCAGTTGATCCGCACCCTATCGCCTCACACTGCTGCCGCCGCCCAGGATACCCCTCAGAGGGCAGGCATTACAGCGGTGGCCTTTGGCCCAAGACCCACCCGTATGAATACTTCCCGCCAGTCTGAAGGGATCCCCCCTTGGATCTTGGTGGCCGCCAATGGAGATCCCACCGTTCACCTTTGGGATCCTGGCAGCGGGGCCTTGCTGGAAACCCTAAAGGCCGACTACCCCATCGAGCAGGTGCTTCTGAGTCCAGATGGCCGCTATTTGCTCGCCGGCAGTACCGGTGGCATCTTGGTCTGGAACTTGGGCACGGGATCCTTGGAGCGCACCTTGCCCCAGACTTTGTCCGGCTTGGCCGCCCTTGCCCTCAGCCCTGATGGCCGCTTGCTCGCCAGCGGCACCGATTACCGCGCTCACCAGATTAAGCTCTGGGATCTGCGCAGCGGAGAACAGTTGCGCACCCTGGGCGGCCAGACTTGGATGGTGAGCGTCTTGCTGTTTGGCCCCGGTCGCGGAAGCGTCGCGCAGCGATATGGGCAGACCCTTCTCAGTGGTGGCGCCGATGGCTCAATTCGCATTTGGGGGCCAGCCGACCCAGCTCAGCCCTAGTGGGATCCAAGCAGATACTAGTGGGATCCAAGCAGATAAAATACTCGACGAAGAAGGGATCCCGGCAGAGCATGACTCTAGTCAATAATAAGCTCAACTATACTGAAAATAATGTATAATATGTTCAGTACGGATTACTACCAGTTGATCTTTCTGTTTACTTTCGAGTCTGCCAACATGGTAGCCAAAGCAAAGCAGAAAATTGGTAGTAAGACGACACGGAAACTGCGCTTTGGGTATTCTACTCAAAGCTTTGCGGGATACCGCCATTCTGGTTGGAAACAAACAGAATGCTATCGCTGCATAGTTGAACAGTGATGTTCAGCAGTGTTCAGCGTAAATGTATCAGCATGGGCAAAGTTGTCATCATTGGGGCGGGGCTGGCCGGCTTGGCTTGCGCCAAAGTGCTGAGCCAGGCGGGGTGGAGGGATGTCCTGGTTCTGGAAAAAAGCGACGGCCCTGGGGGGCGGGTGCGTACCGACAAGGTGGATGGCTTTCGCCTGGATCGCGGTTTTCAGGTGCTGTTCACCGCCTATCCCAAAGTGCGACAGCATTTGGATCTAGGCAAGCTCGATCCCCGTCCCTACCGGCCCGGCGCTATTTTGGCTCAACCCGGTCGCTGCTGGCTGTTGGGGGATCCCCTACGGGATCTGTCCAGCCTTCTCCCCTCTTTGCTCAACCCCTTGGCCAGCTTTGGGGACAAGCTCAAGGTGCTGCAATTGCGATCCGAGCTGGCGCGCCGCAGCCCGGAGCAGGTTTTTCAAGAAGGGCTAGGGGGATCCGATTGCTCGCTGCGGGAGTTTCTGGAGCAGTACGGCTTTTCCCAACAGATCTGCCAGCACTTTTTCTACCCCTTTTTCCGCGGGATCCTTCTAGATCCGGATCTGGGCAGTAGCGCCCGCCTCTTTGCCTTTTATTTCAAGATGATGGCCGAGGGATCCATTGTCACCCCGGCCTTGGGCATGGGAGAACTGGCCCGACAACTGGCCGGTCACCTGTCCCCCGAACAGATTCGCTACCAAACCCCGGTGGAGCGCATCCTGGCAGAAGACGGGAAAGTGCGCGGGATCCGCACCGCCAAGGGTGAAGAGATCCCTGCCGAGTGGGTAGTTTGTGCTACTGATGCCCCTCAGGCACGGGCCTGGCAGGCGGAGCTGTGCCCTCAAGCCCCCACCCCCATTCCCACCCAGGGGCGAGCGGTGACCTGTCTCTACTTCTGCGCCCCCTTTTCCCTCAGCCGCGGCGCCTACTTGTACCTCAACGCCACCGGCCAGGGCTGGATCAACCATTGGGTCCAACTTACCCGCATCAGCCCGGCGCTGGCTCCTCCTGGCCAACACCTGTACTCTGTGGTGGTGCTAGGGGATCCCCCCTTGAGGGACGAGGAACTGGCCCAAGCCTGCCAGGCCGAGCTGCAAACTTACTTCCCCGTCGCGGCAGCGTCGCGTAGCGATAAAGCCCCCTTGGAGCAACTGCGCCTGCTGCGGGTGTACCGGATCCCTTTTGCCCAGTTTGTACAACCCCCCGGCTTTCAGCAGCATTTGGTTCCCACCCATAGCGGCCTGCCAGGCCTTCTCTGGGCTGGAGAGTACACTCACCAGAGCAGCATCGAGGGATCCCTGCGCAGCGGCGAACAGGCAGCGGCGTGGATCCTCCAAAAATCCGCCTAGATCTGTACAAAGCAATACAGACTTTCTTAAGCCTGCTCCCAGAACCAAAGCCGGGATCCCGTGGTATGAAGGGGGTGAACTTGGTCGCCCACGAGGATCCCTCTGTTATGCAGAATGTTACCCTCAACCCCTTCTCCCTTTTGCAGCGCTCGCTGGAACTGGTAGGCCCTATCTATGGGCCGCTGCTGATCCTGGCTTCTCCTGGCTTTGTCATTCCCATCGTTGCGGAGCTGATCCCGCTTGCCGGGGGGATCCTCAACTTGGCCTATGGCCTGATTGGTGCGCCCATCCTGGCCGGGGCAGCCTTCTGGTTGGTGGATCAGCACTTGAAGCAGCGAACTCCCCCGCTGGGCAACAGCCTGGATCGGGCTGTCTCTAGGGCAGTGCCTCTGGTATTCGGCAGCATTCTGCTGGTGTTGATTGTCTCGCTGGGGATGCTGTTGTTTGTGCTTCCCGGAATCTACTGGGGGGTGAGGCTAGCTTTTACCCTCTACGCGATTGTCCTGGAAGACAAAGGTGCCACGGAAGGGTTGGGCTACAGTTGGAACCTCGTCAGGGGCCGTTGGTGGGGGGTGTTTTGGGCATTTCTGGCTGTGGCCTTGATCTTCGGCATCGCGATCCTGATTTCGTTTTTTGTTGGGGGGATCCTGGGAGATACCCTAGGTGCGGCTGTGGTTGGGAATGCTGCCGCCACGGCAGTTGCGCCTATCTTCGATATCTATACAGTGCTCCTGTTCCGATCCCTGCAGCAGCTGCAAGCGCAAGCAGCGTAGTTTGGCTTGCCCTCACCCCCAATCCTTCCCCCCTGGCGAGAGGGAAGTTGCAGTTGGCCTAGGGAGAAGGGCGCTCCAGGATCCCTCCCCCCAGCAGGAGATCCCCGTGGTACCAGACGGCAGCTTGGCCAGGAGTGACCCCAAACTGCGGCTCGGCAAACTGCAGCTTTACCCGCTTTGGCGATTCCGGGATCACCATGGCGGGCACTGGGGGGGTACGGTAGCGCACCTGAACCTCAACAGCCAAGGATGCCGTCGGCGCCGGGATAGAGACCCAGTTGACTTGGCTTACCCACGCTTCAGCCTGGGTAGCCTCCTCCCGTTCCCCCACGACAACGCGGTTCATGGCCGCATCGATGCGCACCACGTAAAGCGGACGGGAAGAGGCAATCCCCAACCCCTTGCGCTGGCCCACCGTGTAGTGGTGGATGCCCTCATGGGATCCCAGCACTCGCCCCTGGGTATCGACGATTTCCCCTGGCCTTTGCCCAAGGTACTGATCCAAAAAGCTCCGCATCGAGCCATAGGTTTCAATCAAGCAGAGATCCTGGCTTTCGGGCTTGTCGGCTGTAACCAGCCCGTAGCGGGCAGCCAACTGACGGGTTTGGGCCTTGGTGTACTCGCCCAAGGGGAAGAGGCTATGGGCTAGGTGCTCTTGGCTGAGGTCGTAGAGAAAATAGGACTGATCCTTCTGCCGATCTACCGCCCGCAGGAGTTGGTAACGTCCTAGCTCGGCGTTAAAGCGCACCCGTGCGTAGTGGCCGGTGGCCATCTGCGAGATGCCCAGCTTTTCGCGGGCATAGGCCAGCAACGGGCCGAATTTCACCAGCTTGTTGCATTGGGAGCAGGGCAGGGGAGTAATGCCCTCCGCGTAGCCGGCTACCAGGTAATCGACAATGTTGGCCTGGAACAGCTCGCGGCTATCCACCACATGGTGCGGGATCCCCAGCTGCTCACAAACAGCTGCCGCATCCACCAAGCCTTCGGTACAGCACTGCCCCTTCCCCCTCATGAGCCAGAGGGTGACCCCCTCCACGGCGTAGCCCTGTTCCTGCAAAAGGGCCGCCACCGTAGAGCTATCCACACCCCCAGAAAGGGCCGCCACAATGCGGGGCCGCGACGGGGATGCAACAGGTGAAACCGATGAGTGGGGGCTGATAACCATTGAGACAAGGGATCCTAGGAAAAGAAAGGCTCAGCCGGAAACAGAGGAGGCCTCTCTCTGGGGATTGGGGAACCCGGAACAAGCTGAGCCGGGATCTTTACTTTAGCCTTCCTCAGAATTGGCTGGCCCGGATCCCTTCTCAGGGGTGGTTTCTGAGATGCCCCTTTGCCGCAAGCGCCGCAGCGAATCCAGAGCCGCCGCCGCAACGCTATCGTGGGGATCCCTGGCCAGGTAGTTGAGAGCAGAAACGCTCTTGGGGGAAGGCAAATTGCCCAGCGCTTGGGCCAGCCGCTGCCGCACCAGCCAGTCTTCCGATTGGGCAAACCGCAGGATGTGATCCAGGGCCCGCGGATCCCCCAGTTCTCCCAAAGCTGCGATGGCCGCCTGTTGTAGCAGCTCTTCTGGCCCCTCCAACGCCCGCAGCAGCACGTCGTAAGCCCGCGGATCCTTCAAGTTCCCCAAGGCCACCGCGGCACTGAAGCGCACCAGCCATTCTACATCCTCGTAGAAAGCACGCACTAAAGCTTCAAAAGCCCGCGGATCTTCCAAGTAGCCCAGGGCACCTGCCGCGTCGGCGCGAATGCCATAATCCGGGTCTTGGGTGAGGATTTCCAGCAATTTGGGCAGACAGGCGTCCGTTTGCTTGATCCCCAGGGCAAAGACGGCAAAAGAGCGCACCTGCAGGTTCTCATCGTCGATGACCTGCAAAATCAGCGGCACCGCCTGCTCTGCCGGCACATCCCGCAACTGGGCCAAGGCCACCATCCGGTCTGCAGAACGCGGGCTGCGCAAGCGTTGAGCGATCTCCTGTAAACGGGCGGGGTTGGCGGGATCCAAAGCAGAGACAGTCATGGCGTTAACAAATATTTACAATCTTTCTTCAGTATGGCAAACGAGGCTGCGCTTGGACAGAGGCCGTCTTTGTCTGGCCCGGTCGGGATCTCTGGGGACATGGTGCCACTGTTTCGATCGACAAATCCTAGCACTGTTGTCGAGAAAAGCAGCTCGGCTTGGCCCCATCACGAAGATTTTGGATATTTTGGTGGAGAGGATACGAGGCTGATACATTTACGCTGAACACTGCTGAACATCACTGTTCAACTATGCAGCGATAGCATTCTGTTTGTTTCCAACCAGAATGGCGGTATCCCGCAAAGCTTTGAGTAGAATACCCAAAGCGCAGTTTCCGTGTCGTCTTACTACCAATTTTCTGCTTTGCTTTGGCTACCATGTTGGCAGACTCGAAAGTAAACAGAAAGATCAACTAGTAGTAATCCGTACTGAACATATTATACATTATTTTCAGTATAGTTGAGCTTATTATTGACTAGAGTCATGCTCTCCCGGTGGTCTCTATGCTGAAATCGCTGCCTGCTCGCCCATTGTCCTGCTTTCTTGTAGCCGGCCTGCTGTTGGCAGGGGGCGTTGCGTTTTTGGCCCCCCGTTGGTTCCCGGCTCTGGCCAACGAACAGGCTGTTCCTGAGGCCGAACTGGCGCTTCGGCCCCTCTTGCCTCCGGGATCCCGGATCCTCAGCTCGCGGCGATTGAGCGACACAGAAGCGGAAATTTGGGTGGAGTCTCGGGGGGGAACCAGCCCTGTGATCATGCGGCTGAATGCTGCAGGGACTTGGGAACAGGATATGAGCGCCACCTTGGCCCGCGGAGCCAGCCAGATGCAAGCTCTCGCCCGGCAACAAACGGTGAACTTGCCTGCCGGTTTTGGCCAGACCGCCCCCGATCAACCCCCGCCGCCGGTGCCCTCCCTTCTGCAGTCCCTCCCCCGGCTCCTCAGGCCCCTCCCCGATCAACCCCCGCCGCCGGTGCCCTCCCTTCTGCAGGCTACCCAAGCTGCCTCCAGCCTGATCCCACCGGTGGATCGAGAGCAGGAAACCCAGCGGGCCTTGAGTGGGGCTGGCCGTGTGGATCCCTTTGTGCCTCAAAACGTGCGTGCTCCTGAACCGCAGATTGTCCTGCCGCCCCTGCCTCCACCTCCGGTTTTGCCCCCTCCTGGCAGCGGCAATGGCGCCCCTGTAGCCGTGGCTACCCCGATCCCAACGCCTACCCCCGACCCGGCTGCCTTTGCCCGCAGTGTACAGGTTTCCGGGATGATACAGATCGGCGGCGAGTCCTTTGCTCTGGTTTCTGGCCCAGGTGTCATTCCCGCTGTGGTGCAGGCCGGGCAAAACTACCAAACCGCCAAGGTGGCCGGAGTATCGGTGCCAGAGCGACGGGTTGTGCTCTCGGAAGGGGGAGAAACGGTCGTGAAGCAAATGGAAGACACCAGCGTGATTGTAGGTGCGCCCTAGCTTCAGCAGCAGCAAGACACCGACGGTAGAACGGGCTTATTCCAAGTAGCAGCCAACTAGCAGTAAAACAGTTGGCTGGCTTGATTCCCAACTCCCCCTTCCAGAGGGGCCGGGGGCAAGGGTCAGAGGCTACTTGAACGGGCTCGGAACAACCCTAGTTGGAAGATAGGAGTTGCCAGATCTCCAGATCCCGAGATCTTGGCGGCAAGGCCGAGAAGACTTCAAAAGCGGGGTTCGCTGCTGAGGCGGGAGGGCTGCTGTTTTAGGTAGCGCAAAAACTCCCGCAGCTCGGCGTCGCTGAGTTGGTGGCGAGATTTCTTCTGAAAGCGACGTTCCAAAAACTCTTGTCCTTCCTTGCGGCCCCAGCCAATGCGCTGCATCTCCACATCCGTTTGGGCAATGATGTCCGATAGGTCATCCCCATAGGCCGCCGGCTCACTTAGACCGGGCAGCTCTGGGGAACTTGGCTTTGCAGGGATCCCTATCGACTCGGGGGCTGGAGAAGCAGGGGAAGACTGAGCGTGTCCGTTGGCCAACTCAGGAGTTGGCAGATAAGGCACCCTGGCGGCAGCAGAATCCATGCCCAAACTCAAAGAGGAAGTGGGGCGACCAAATCCTGCGTGGTGGAGGGCGCGCTTCAAGGCAGCATCTTCCGCCTCTTCGACGGTGTTCGAGCCAGCCATGCCACTGCCCAAAACCGTGTTGTTCACCACCACCTGGGCTCTGACAATGTAGATCCCTTCTTCCACACGCAACAGATCGGTGAGCAAACTGCCCATAGGGTACCGCTCTCGAAACTGTTGAATCATGTTTGCGCCGGAACCTGTCGCTGCTCGAGGCTTGATCACAAGCTAGCTTGAAAGTCGACCTCACATCCAGATCTCAATGTCTTAATAATCAGTAATAATCAAATTGTCCTCTCAAATTGTCGGATCAGTATCGGCAAAGAAGTCTGCCACCCAATTCCAGAGAGACCCTTCTAGGCAAGCAACGTTCAGCTTGGCAAGGGTATGCTAAGGCCAAGGGATCCAGTCGCAAAGGTTGCCCCAGGTGGCTGGCTAGGGAGAACTGATCTATCATCGGCGCACAGCGAGGCATGACGGAAACCTATGGCTAGCGATACGACCGGGGCCAGCTCAGCCAGTTTGGGGCAGGCAGCCATTCGAGAGCGCAACTACGGCACTGCTTTGCAGTTGCTCCGGCGGGCTTATCGTGCGGATCCCAGCCCAGAGAATGCCCGTTGGCTGGCCACCGCCTACGAGGAGGCGGGTTACCTTCAATTGGCCGCTCTGTACCGAGAATTGGCCCAAGAGCGCAGGGAGACTCCCAAAGCGATTCAATTTCAGGCCCCCAAACCTCCCAGCACCCTTGAGGAGCTGAAGCAGCCATCTCCTGAACCGCCGGATCGCAAGACCATTCCCTTGCCGCAGCCGATCCCACGCCCAACCCCACCCGCATCTCCTCCGGATCAGCCAATTTGGGTTTACAAGCCCACCCCCATCGATCCCAAAAGCATCAGCCGCCAAGCGCCCCTTCGACCTCAAGCTGCAGAGCCTGCCCCTTCCCCTCAACCATCGGCGAAGAGGGACGACTATCTGCCGGTTCAGCACGCCCCGGATTTGAAAAACCCGCAGCAGGGATCCCCCTTTGTGCGGCGACTGAACCAACTGCATCGCCAGTTTAAGGATCAGCCCACAGCGGAACTGGCGCTACAACTGGCGGAAGCCTACGACGAGCAAAAGAACTTTAAAGAGGCCCAGCGCTACTACCGAGAGGTTTTGGATCTGGATGACTCTTGGCTGTTACGACCGATGGTGCAAGAGCGCCTAGAAGAGCTGCGGCAACTGCAGGAGCCAACAGCCGAACAGAATCCTTGGGCAGATCTCTCAGCCCAAAACTTGCTCAAGCTAGGAGAAAAGTTGGAACAGGAAGGGGAAGTGGCTCGTGCCGAGCAAGTTTACCGGCAGATCCTGAAAATGGATGCCACCCTGGATGTCCATGCTAAGGCTCGCAAGGGTCTAAACCGGCTCTATCCCGACGGAAAGCGGTGATTTGCAGGCCACTCCATTCCCCTCACTCGGCGCAATGGGGAAGCAGCTCACCCTTCCCGAGGATCGAGGGCGTCTCGCAAACCATCCCCCAGCAGGTTAAAGGATAGAGAGGTCAGCACCACCATCAAAGTGGGGGCCAGCACCAGCCAGGGTTGTAGGATGATCACCGAAGCGTTGGTGGCCAGCGAGAGCATGTTGCCCCAAGAGGCATCCGGCTGTTGGATCCCCAACCCGATGAGGCTCAGCACCGACTCTGCCGCAATGTAGCCGGGCACCGCCAAGGTTGCCGAGATCACCACATAAGTGGCTGTCTGGGGCAAAATATGGCGCACCAGCAGGTACAGGGATCCAGCCCCGGCTACCCGCGCTGCCTGCACAAAGTCCCGCTCTCGCAAGGACAGCACCTGCCCACGAATCACCCTGGCTAGGCCCGCCCAACCCACAAAAGAGAGGATCACCACAATCACCAAGAAGCGCTCGGCATTGCTGAAGGGCACCCCGGTCAGCGGATTCACCTGCAACACCGCTGCCAGCGACACCAGCAGATACAGCGTCGGAATCGACATCAACACCTCTGCCAAGCGCATCAGGAGCGTATCCACCCAGCCCCCAAGGTAGCCGGATATGGCCCCCACCAGCAGACCAATGGGGAAAGAGATGCCAATGCCCACCAAGCCGATAAACAGGCTGACGCGCCCGCCATAGACCAAGCGACTGAAATAGTCCCGACCTTGATCATCGGTGCCCAGCAGGTGTAGCCGTGCCACAGAGGGCTCTTCGCCGATTGGGGATCCCACCTGTCCCTCTTCTGCAACAGGCCGCAGCGGGACGGTGCCAAACAGATGCCGATTGGAGGGGATCAACCCCAACCAACGGTAGGGAGTACCGGCCACAAACAAGCGGATCCCGGCTGGACGGCTGGTATCCACCAAGAGCGGGCGTTCTCCCGTTTCCAGATCCACTGGCCCCTGGCGGGTTGGATAAACGTGGGGCCCAATCCAAGCGCCCGATTCATCCCAAAAGTGAATGGCGGTGGGCGGCAGAAGGGATCCCCCCGGTTGAGATTCCAGTGGGCTGTAGGGGGCAACGAACTCGGCAAAAATGGCGCAGGCGTAGAAAACAAGGAGAATGTAAGCTCCTACTTGGGCCCATCGGTTTTGGCGAAGCCGTTTCCACCACTGCATGAGGCAAAGATTCCAGTCGAGTCCAGTTGAACCAAATGCCAGCAGTGTAGCTGATCGTGTCTTGTTCCAGTTGCAGAGAGGGCTGCAAGGTGTCACCGATTCATGCTGGCAGGACGAGTCCCTTCCCCAGTCCAAGACAAGCTCAGCCTGCCAAGGAATAGCTGGGGCTGTAGAGGGCCGTCATCTCCATCCGCACCGCAGCAATCGTCTGGGGCAGCACCCCCACCAGCCGTGCCAAAATGTCATCGGGCAATTGGCTAACCAAATCCGCAGAGAAAAATTCCTCTAAGCTAAAGAGCAAAACCCGCGCCCGCTGGGCCGGCAAAGGATTGTCGGTGATTTGCTGTAGCCAACGCATCCAGTGCAGCCGCTTGGCATAGGCACTTTGCCGCTCTTGGTGGTCTTGCGGATGCAGCAAAACCACATCCCCAATGGGGACAACGCCGCCGGACTCCACATCCAAGGGCCCCCCAACAGCAGCACCCGGCCCGGCAAACTCAGCATGAAACGTCTTGCAGATGATCAGGGCGTTGTGCCGCTGGGGATCCACCATCAGCAATTGCCCACTGCTGAGGGTTCGAATCAGCTGGCCAGGCTCAACTCGCTGAACCAGACTACGGCTGGGGGGAAGCTCGCTCATAGATCTCAGGATATCCTAACCTTCCCTTGCCTTACATGGTATCTTTAACTTTCTCAGAGCTGCTTGACGCAATCTTCATACTGAGCCCTCTATCGAGACTTTGCATGAGACTTTGCATGGTGAGTATTGCCAGAGGGTCTTCTTCAGGCTGCCGCTGGGCTGAGGCTGATCTTGCCGGTAACATGGATTCTGGTGTCTCCAGCTTGGCATCGGCCGATGCGACGGGCGTAGGGGTAGCCGGCACTGTGCAGCTCTTGCAAGAGGTCTGAGGTGTAGCCGGGATCCACCGCCACCAGCAAGCCCCCGCTGGTTTGGGGATCTGCCAGCAGCAGTTGCTGCCACTCGGGCAGGGATTCTGCCTGTACCCCCTCATAGCCCTGCCAATTGCGACGAGCCGCCCCTGGAAAGATCCCCGCCTCTGCCAGCGAGAGCGCTTCTGCCAAAAACGGAATGGAAGCCAGATCCAAACTGGCCCCCACCCCCGAGCCGCGACAGACTTCCAGCAAGTGTCCCACCAGGCCAAACCCTGTTACATCCGTCATGGCGTGAACTTGCGGTCGCTGGGCCAGTTGCGAGCCGATGCGATTCAGCTGGGTCATCACCTGCAAAACTTCCGCGTAGCCTGCCGCACTGAGCTGACCCTTTTTCAGAGCGGTGGTCATCACCCCGATCCCCAGCGGTTTGGTCAGGATCAGATCGTCCCCGGCTTGGGCCGTGGCATTGCGGCGAATGTGGTGTGGATGGGCCAAACCTGCTGCCACCAAGCCGAAGATGGGCTCCGGCGAATCGATGGAGTGCCCCCCTGCCAAAGGGATCCCGGCTTCTTGGCAAACCTGGATCCCTCCGGCCATGATCCCTTGGATGGCCTGCATCGGCAGGGTATTGACCGGCATGCCCAAAACCGCCAAAGCCAGAATGGGAGTGCCCCCCATCGCGTAGACATCGGAAAGGGCATTGGTCGCCGCGATCCGACCAAAATCCACCGGCTCATCCACAATCGGCATGAAGAAGTCGGTGGTCAAAATTAGGGCTTGGTGGTCGTTTAGTTGATAGACAGCCGCATCATCGCTGGTTTCAGCTCCCACCAACAAAGCCGGATTTGGGGATAGCAGGGGCACATCCTTAAGAATTTGTTGCAGCAGGGCCGGGGCAATTTTACAGCCGCAGCCACCGCCGTGGGAGTACTGGGTGAGGCGAATGGGAGCATCCATAGATTCAAGAAAAGGGAAAAAACATCAGCTGACTTTACTGTAGCGGCATCTGCAGGCAGTCGAGAAATGGACACGCTGAGTTAAGGTTAAAGGGATCCCACTATCCGTAGCGTTGCCATGTCTTTTGTTCCTTTGCATCTCCACAGCGAATACAGCCTCTTGGATGGTGCCAGCCAATTGCCGCGTTTGGTCGAGCAGGTGGTGGCTATGGGTTTGCCGGGGCTGGCCCTGACGGATCACGGTGTCATGTATGGGGCATTGGAGCTGGTGAAACTGTGTAAAAGCAAAGGGATTACTCCAATCATCGGCAATGAAATGTATGTAATCAACGGCGATATCCGCGACAAAAGCCGCAAGTACCCCAAGTATCACCAAGTGGTTCTGGCCAAAAATACCCAGGGCTACAAAAACTTAGTGAAGCTAACCACCATTTCTCATCTACACGGCATTCAAGGCAAAGGGATTTTCTCTCGCCCCTGCATTAACAAAGAGTATTTGGTGCAATACAAAGAAGGGTTGATCGTCACCAGCGGCTGCTTGGCAGGAGAAGTGCCTCAAGCTATTTTGCAGCGGCGGCCAGAAATTGCCCGTGAAGTTGCCGCTTGGTACCAAGAGCAGTTTGGGGATGATTATTACATCGAGATTCAGGATCACGGTTATCAAGAAGATCGCTTTGTCAATGTGCAGTTGGTGCGCATCGCCCGCGAATTGGGGATCCCGATCATCCTCACCAACGATAGCCATTTTATTTCCTGCTGGGATGTAGAGGCCCACGATGCGCTGCTCTGCATTCAAACAGGCAAATCCCTTACTGAAAAAAATCGCCTTCGCTACACCGGAACCGAATACCTGAAAAGCCCAGAAGAGATGCGCCGTCTCTGCCGTGACCATTTGGAACAGGAGGTGATTGACGAGGCCATCGCCAACACCCTGAAGGTGCTGGAAAAGATCGAGGGCTATGACCTATTTGGGGAAATGCGCATGCCCGACTACCCGGTTCCACCGGGCCATTCTGCCGATAGCTATCTCACAGAATTGGCCTGGCAGGGGCTGGCGAAGCGCTGCGGTGTTGCTCAGCCGGATCAGATCCCCCAAAACTACCAGGAGCGCCTGCGCTTTGAGCTGAACATCATCCAACAAAAGGGCTTCTCCAGCTATTTCCTGGTGGTCTGGGACTACGTTCGCTATGCCCGCGAGCAGGGGATCCCGGTGGGGCCGGGGCGAGGCTCGGCAGCAGGATCCCTGGTGGCCTATGCCCTACAAATTACCAACATTGACCCGGTTAAATACGGCCTACTGTTTGAGCGATTTCTCAATCCAGAACGTCAATCGATGCCGGATATTGATACGGATTTTTGCATCGAGCGGCGGGGAGAGCTGATCGACTATGTGACCCGCAAATACGGCCAAGAGCGAGTCGCCCAGATCATCACCTTTAACCGCATGACCTCTAAAGCCATTCTCAAAGATGTCGGTCGAGTCTTAGACATTCCCTACTCAGAAGCCGACAAAATGGCGAAATTGATCCCGGTATCCCGAGGCAAGCCCGCAAAATTGGAAGAGATGATTGGCGAGGATACTCCCGCTCCAGAGTTCAAAGAAAAATACGAGAAAGACCCAACCACCCACCGCTGGATCGAGCTGGCACGTTTGTTGGAGGGCACCAACAAAACCTTCGGGGTTCACGCTGCCGGTGTGGTGATTGCTAAGGATCCCTTAGATGAGATCGTGCCTCTGCAGTACAACAATGAAGGCCAAATTATCACCCAGTACTCGATGGAAGATATCGAGTCTTTGGGCTTGCTGAAGATGGACTTTTTGGGTCTGCGCAACCTGACGATGATTCAGCGGGCAGTGGAACTGATCCGAGAACACAATGGCGTCAATATAGATCTGGATAACCTACCCCTAGACGACAAGAAAACCTACCAGCTTTTGGAAAAGGGAGAGCTGGAAGGGATCTTCCAACTGGAATCTTCTGGCATGAAGCAGGTGGTGCGGGAGCTCAAACCTTCCAACCTGGAAGATATTTCTTCAGTATTGGCCTTGTACCGGCCAGGCCCATTGGATACGGGAATGATCCCCGACTTTATCGATCGCAAGCACGGTCGCAAACCGGTAACCTATGCCCACGAACTCCTCAAGCCCATTCTTCAGGATACCTACGGAGCCATCCTCTACCAGGAACAGATCATGCGCATTGCCCAAGACATGGCCGGATACACCTTAGGCCAAGCCGATCTGCTGCGGCGAGCGATGGGGAAAAAGAAAGTCTCCGAGATGGAGAAACACCGCGAGCAATTTGTGCAGGGGGCAGCCAAGCGGGGTGTAAGCCAAGAAGTTGCCACAGAATTGTTTGATCAAATGGTTGCTTTTGCCGAGTATTGCTTCAATAAATCGCATTCTACTGCCTATGGGTTGATTACTTTTCAAACAGCTTACCTCAAGGCCAATTACCCAACGGAATATATGGCAGCCTTGCTCTCTTCTGTGGGGGGAGATCAGGACAAGGTACAGCGCTACATTACCTATTGCTTGTCAATTGGGATCCAAATTCAGCCGCCGGATATCAACCGTTCTGGAATGGACTTTACTCCCCAGGGATCCAGCATTTTGTTTGGTCTGGGGGCAGTGAAGAATGTAGGGGAGGGGGCCATTCAAAACATTTTGGCTGCCCGTCAAGCTGATGGCCCCTTCACCTCTCTGGCGGATTTTTGCCAGCGGGTGGATCTGCGCATTGTTAACCGTCGTGCCCTGGAGGCCCTGATTTGTGCGGGCGCTTTTGATTGTATTTCTGGAAATCGTAAACAACTAATTGCCGATTTGGATCCCATCCTCAGTTGGGCAGCGCAGCGAGCCAAGTCCAAAGCCATCGGCCAAGCCAGCTTGTTCGATTTACTGGGGAGCAGTGGCAGCGCCGGCAATGGATTTGTGGAAGCTCCGCGTGGGCCGGTTACCGAGGATTTTCCACCCCAGGAAAAGTTGAGGCTGGAACGGGAGCTGCTGGGGTTTTATGTCTCGGATCATCCGCTGCGGCGCATTCAGGAGCAAGCGCGGCTGCTGGCCCCTGTAAACCTAGCTGACTTGGGCGGCTGCGCAGCCGATGCCTCTGTGGGCGTTCTCGCCCTGGTGACTGCCATTAAAAATGTCACAACCAAGAAAGGGGATCGCATGGCCATTTTGCAACTGGAAGATCTCACCGGCAGTTGTGAAGCAGTGATCTTCCCCAAAACCTATGAACGTTTGCGCGGTTGCCTGGAGGTGGATCAACGGCTATTGGTTTGGGCCAAAGTGGATCAGCGGGATGAACAGGTGCAACTGATTGTGGAAGATTTACAACCGATTGAATCTGTTAGTTGGGTAACGGTGGAGCTCCCTCTCGACTCTGCTGGGACACTGGAGGATCGATACCGTTTACAGACGCTAATCGCTCGCCAACGCTCGGAAATTAAAGAAGAAAATCGCATTCCTGTCGTGGCTGCCATCACCGCCCATCCCCATACCCTTTGGGTGAGAATGGGATCCCAATTTTGGGTTAACAATGCCCAAGCCGCCGTTGAAGCCCTGCGTCAAGCCGGCTACACCGCCCGCAGCGAATCGCTGCTCTCTCCATAGGCATGGCAGAGAAAGCTCCGGCAGCAGCAGGAGAAATTCAACGGAGCTGTTTCTCAAGCCAAGCCCGCAACTGGCTCACCGTCAGCCGAGGGGAAGGACGTGGCAAAGGTCGCTCGGGATCCCCTGCCAGGGTGAGCACGGGAACTTCCAGTTGGTATTGCTCCCACCAACTCGGGTTGGAGGTGATGTCGCGGACTTCCAGATCACGGATTTCGGGGATCTGCCGCAACTTCTCCACCAAGCTCTCGCAGAGGTGGCAGCCGGGTTTGCTGTAGAGAATCAGGGGGGGCCAAGGCACAGCGGATCCCTAGCGGGTGACGGTGCAGGCCAGCCGACGGTGTTGTAGGGAAGGCATCTGCCGCCTGACCAACTGGAAACGCTCTGGGTTAATTTCAGCAATGGCCACCCCCGGTTTTTCGCCACCCGCATCCGCCAAGATAGTCCCCCAGGGGTCCACGATCATGGCATGGCCGTGACACTGTCGCCGCTCGTAGTGGGTGCCCACCTGGGCGGGGGCTATCACGTAACAGGTGTTCTCAATGGCCCGGCATTGCAGCAAAACCTGCCAGTGATCCCGACCCGTGTAGGCCGTGAAGGCGGCAGGGATGAGCAAAATCTGGGCTCCGCGATCCACCAGGGATCGGTACAGCTCTGGAAAGCGTACGTCGTAGCAGACCGACAAACCGAGGTTCCCCAGTTGCTCTTGCTCGCAGGTGACCACCTCATCTCCGCTGACCACCGTGTTCGACTCGCGGTAGGTATTGCCGTCGGGCAGATTGACATCGAACAGGTGGATTTTGCGATAGCGGGCCAGCTCTTTGCCGTCAGGGCTGTAGAGGGCAGCGGTATTGTAAACTTTGCCCTGCCCGTCCGGCACAGGATACCCTCCTCCCAAAATAAATACTTGGTAACGCTGGGCCATCTTGGCCAAAAACTCCTCCGCCCGCTCCGCAATCTCAGGAGCAAGGCGGGCTTTCTCGGCTTCCGGCCCCATGAAGGCAAAGTTTTCTGGTAGCGTCACCAGCTCGCATCCCTGGCGCACTGCAAAGTCGATCCACTCTTCCGCCTGCTGCAAGTTGCTGGCCAGATCGGGAATGCTGGTCATTTGAATGGCGGCTGCCAGATAAGAGCGCATAGACGGAAACTCCAAAGGATGCTAAAGGGGATCCGGCCGGCTAGCCGACCAGATGCCACCAGCCCAAGGCAGGCCCCACAAATCGGATCACAACCCAAACAATCGCCAGCAGAATAATGCCTGCCCAAGCACCACGGGTTGTCCAATTGTAGATGGCGCGAGCTTGCCCTTTGGTGAGGGGAATGTCTTTGAGGTTGGGAAACACCAGCTCTTGGTCGGGATCTTGGCTGATGCGGGTTTTACGGCGCTTCGCTTCGCCCATGGGGTGGCCTCCAAGTTCTTCGCTGGGGTGGCGACTTTTATCTTAAGGCCTTCTGCCTTGGTCACAAGACTGGGTTGACATCCATCTGCATCACAATCGCCTACTTGTGCCATCGGGCCACGCCAATCCATCCCTAGCCGGAAATCCACAAAGGGGATCCCTGGTGCTCTTGGGGACGATTGCCATCCTCTTCGGTAATGGCCACAGCCCGCACCCATTCTGTAGATTCAAACACCGGCGGTAGGCGCAGCTCCTGTTGGCGATTTCCTGTTTCATCCACCGGAAAAGCTGCCACGAGAACGGCCCCCGCTCTATCGGTGGTAAAGGGCGCCTCCGGTTCCAGCACCACCCACAGGGCATAGACCCGGCCTTCCGGCAAAGGCGGCAACCCTTGGGCCACCAATCGCCCTTGCAGGCGCTGGGGATCCACCTCAAGCTTGACCGAGCCGGCCAGGTTCTCCGCAGTCGGCTGCAATTCATAGGTCAACACCTCGGCAGGGATCCCTTGCGTCTGGGCTAGCTGCAGCCTGCGCCACAGGTAGAGGTTCCCCAGCCCCAAAGCGACGATCAAGCCTGCGGCCACCGCCCCCAAGCCCCGTTGCCAGAGACGGGATCCCTTGGCAATCCAGGCGGGGGTGCGCATCGGTTGGGCTGCCTGCTCCGCATGTGCCTGCAACAGAGAAGCCCGCAGGGCGGGGGGAGGTTGCTTTTCCTCCACGCCGTAGGCTGTCTCCAATGCCTGTTGCAAAGCCTGCAGTTCTCGGTGCAGCTCCGGGCGCAGCTTGAGCAAGGCTTCCAGCCGCTCGGCCTCTTCCGGGGAGAGATCCCCCAGCACGTAGCCCGCCAGCCACAGTTGCAGTTCTTCGGGAGACACAGATTCGGCTTTCATGAGGGGCCTCCCAACAACTCGCGCAGCCGCAGCAGAGCCCGCCGAGCTCTGGCTTTGACCGTTCCCAAAGGCAGATCCAGTTGCTTGGCAATTTCCGTTTGGCTCATGCCTTCGTAATAGGCCATCTTTAAGACTTGCCGTTGACTTTCGGACAACTCGGCCAAGGCCGTTTGCACCTCGGCCACCCGTTCCGCTTGGGCCAACTGCTCCAAGGTGGGATCCGCAGCAGGACTACCCTGCAATTCCACTCTGCCCTGTTCCAGGGAGCGCTGTCGATTCCGCCAAGAGCGCAGCCGATCCAAACAGCGAGAGCGAGCCAAGATGCTCAGGTAGGTGCGCAGGGATCCCCGTCTGGGATCAAAGGAGGAACGAGCCAAGTTCAAAAAAATATCCTGGGTGAGATCTTCGGCTTCGGCAGTACTGCCCAGCATTTTGCAGGCAATTCCGTACACCAAGCCGGCATGTCGGTCGTAGAGAATGGCCAGAGCTTGTGACCGGCCTGCTTTTAGGGCTGCAAACACCTCTGCATCGGTTTTTTCCTGCAGGGATCCCTCAGCTTTGTCGCCCTCGATCTTCATGAGCGGGAAGAGGAAACGGGATGGAAAAGAGAAAGAAACTGCAGAGGCACAAGCATCGCCCAGAGTAATCCAAGCAGGGCAGCGGCTCTCATAATTTATCGTCTGCATAGGCGGAGGTCAACCCCGAGCTAAGGGGAGATAGAAGGCCCAATCCTGAGCTGGGATCGGGCCGGGTCAAGGATCAACAGCAGCAACGATCTCAAAACGATTCCAACAATTGGTTCCAAATCAATGAATCCAAAACATTGATTAATGTTGATTAACCTTGATTTAATTTAGATAGGCAAATGGGAATCGGCTTTCCTAGAGGGCGGCCAAGCCAAAGAACGGCCCACCCGGCAGGGTGCCCAGGGATGTGGCCCGACCGGTGTTTAGTTCAATTCGATACAAGGTGGAGCCGCCGATGGCAAAGCCGGTATCCACTCCATCAGCAGTACGGATGTCAAACCCACCCATAGGGCCGAAGTTCACCCCCAGAGGGCCAATGGGCACCTGAACCCCATCGTTGGGGGGTTAACAGCAGCTGCTGTTTTTATCATCGTTTATTTGAGCGGTTCTAGGTTCACGGCAAGTTGACGGCAGCTACGGTTTTTGCTACCACCGATCTAGTTAGCTTTGCTAACTCTACCTCAAGTTCTGGGGGAAGTCGCGCCTGTGGAGATTCCTCTGCCGGGGTTGGGTCAAAAGCTCAGCTAGGTAAGGGTCGTAGAAGCAGGAAGCAACCGGTTGTTTAGTTCATCCTGGGCGGTGAAATAAACGACTATGAGTTGCGGAACGGTTGAAATCCATGCCAGAAAGCATGCCCGCCGTAAAGGGCGCTGACAGGGTACTGGCTACGGTAGCGGCACCGGTCTGCAAGTTGATGGTGTAAAGGATGCTGGTGTCGGTCAGCCCGTAAAGCAGCCGGTTGGCAGGACGCACATCGATACCAATGAGGTTGCCGTTCACTCCTGTTACCGTCAGGGATCCTTAGCACAGAAGCATCGGCGGAGCGGATAAAGGTGAGGCGGTTGCCGCTGCTCAAAGCCACCAAATCCGCTTGGGAAGGCATCATCGAAGACGAAGTGCTGCTGCCACAGCCCAAGAGAGCATGACTCTAGTCAATAATAAGCTCAACTATACTGAAAATAATGTATAATATGTTCAGTACGGATTACTACCAGTTGATCTTTCTGTTTACTTTCGAGTCTGCCAACATGGTAGCCAAAGCAAAGCAGAAAATTGGTAGTAAGACGACACGGAAACTGCGCTTTGGGTATTCTACTCAAAGCTTTGCGGGATACCGCCATTCTGTTTGGAAACAAACAGAATGCTATCGCTGCATAGTTGAACAGTGATGTTCAGCAGTGTTCAGCGTAAATGTATCAGCAAAACTGCCGGCTATCACAGAGGCTGCTACAAAGCTTGTGTGTTTGTGCATTGAACAGGCTCCTCAAAAGATCGACAAACCATCAAAACCACTGACAGACAAGCCCCCCTAAACCACAGAGCCTGTGGCTGCAAAGCGCTGCAGTGAAAACTTTTTTGCCCTCAACCCAGAGAACTCTGCGATTCCCTCTGCCTTGTGAAGGAGAAGGCAGTTGTTCTCCGCGATGTCAGCGCGTGGGGCGCGTCTGTAGAAATTACTCAACTCCCCGGAACTCGGATGCCTGGGATCCAAGGGTTTTGGCCCAGACTTTAACTGGAAGCGCTGGTGTAAAAGCGCAGGGCAAAGCGCCAGAAAAGATGGGATCCCCACAACAGCCCTGCCGCCAGCAGAGCGGATCCCAGCAGCCACGGCCATTGGGCTCGCCCCAGCAGGGTCTCCGCCGGGATGGTGGTCAGGAAAGCCACCGGCACGACGAAGGTGAAAAACACGCGGTAGGCCACCGGATAGGCCACTATCGGAAATCGTCCTGCCTCTACTAGGCCCCGCAGCACCTCGGTGACGTTGTAGATTTTCACAAACCAAATGCTGGTGGCTCCCAACATAAACCAGAGGCTGTAGAGGATGATCAGCCCCAGCAGCAGAGGCAGCAGCCCCAGAGCATAGGCCCAAGCAGGCAAATGGAGCTGGATCCCGGCGTAGAGAATCAGCAACAGGCCAAAGCCGATATCCACCAGGCCCCAGGGGGAAAACACCCTGGCCGACAGCCAAAACTGGCTGCTTATTGGCTTTAGCAAAACAAAATCCAAGGTGCCTTCCTGCACCTGCTGCACAATGCGATTGAGGTTGACGTTAAAGAGACTGGCCGACACCCCCTGCAGAATGGTGAACACCCCCAACACGATGAGGGCTTCCGGCCAACTCCAACCGCCCAGCCAGTGCCCCTGCTGGTAAAACAACGACAGCCCAAACAGAGCGGATCCCAAGCCACCCAGACTGCTGAGGCTGGCAAAGAAAAAATTGGCACGGTACTCCATTTCTGCCGCGATTGAGGTGCTCCAAAACAGCCACAATATCCGCAAATAGCGCAGCACCTTGGTTTTCTCCAATCTCAGCTTTTATCCCACTTGCGGTAACAGCGGGCGGTAATGAAATAGGGGTGAAACACCTCCAAAAAACAGCTTTGCAGCACCTGAAAGAATTGCTCTACCTTTTGCGGGTCGTCCAGGTGAAAAGGAAACTCGCCGTTAAACCCCTTGAAAAAGTACCAGTTGATCAAAAGCTTACCTGACGGCTTGAGCCAGTCGTAAAACTGCCGCAACTGCGCTGCCGGATCCGCCAGATGTTCCACCACATCGAAGCAGATGACCGTGTCAAAAAAGATCTCTTCTGGGAAGTTTTCTGGACAGTGGATGCGCTCAGTTAAGCCCAGCTTTTCCGCCCGCCATTGCACAAACTGCCGATGGATGGGGTTGATATCCCAGAAGATCACCTGATCCACCGCTGCGCAGAGGGCCGCCCCGATAGCATGGGTGCCGATGCCGCCGCCAAAATCCAACACCAACCCGCGGGCATGATCCGCCACCAGGCGTAAGGTATCGCCGATGTAGTCGGTGCTGCTCAGGTGCCAAGCCGCCAAATCCAGCAGATAGGCGGATCTCACCTGATCCCGATAAAACGCATCTGCCCGATCCCAGCCAAAGTCTCGCCGGCCCAACTCCGCCAATTGCTGCTGCCCTGCCCGCAGTTTCTCCCGCAGATCGGCAGCCCCAAGGCCCAGGAAGGATCCCAGATGGGCTTCTAGGTCAAAGGCATTTTGCCAGTAGCCGCTCAGAGCAGGTGGGATGGGGAGCACAGGAGGATTCAGAAGACTGGTTGGGTTGGCTTAGGCAACAGTGAAATCCTCTTCCTCTGGCTGAGCCAGGTTTTCCGGGTTCGGCTCCGTGTCTTTATTAAAATCAAAGGTGGATGGGGATGTAGAGCTAGCAGCATCCAGAGGCTGCAATAACTTGGCTAGGGTTTCCGGGCTGAGTCGATCCGTTGTCTCCACAATTGCCGTTACGTTCGGCCCAAACCTTATCTTATCTAGGAGCTGAAGGCGATGGGACAAAACCCGTTTTCCGTTGACGAATAGGCCATTGGTGCTGGGCCTGGATCCCGGACTGCCATCGAATACCATGTAGCTGTACTGCAGGGATCCCTGTGCAGTTGGCCCTGAACCTGGGATGCGGATGAGGGAAGCGTGTTTCCGAGAGACGCAGGGATCGTAAAGGCGAATATGATTGTCTTTAGACCGTCCCACTGAGTAATAGATACTATCCAGAACAACCCCCCTCTGCCCCAATCGATCCCTGAAGATCAAGACCCAGTGAACAGGGACAGGCTGAGTACTGCAGCGAGCAGAAGAGGCCATGATGAATCAAGCTGCACCTAGAGTCGCTGGTGTCAACAAAAGGGAAACTCAATGAAGGTGGGTAGTCACTTAGCTCTTAAAGGCCAAAGCAGCAGCTGCTTTCCCCATTATAAGTAGCCATCCCCCTGAGTCCAAAAGCCCAAGTTCAGCTAGGAGTAGGGGTGTTGCCGAAACAGAAACCGGCCCAGAAAACCCATTCTTATTGGTCTAAGATGCATCCAGAGTTACCCCGTTTTGGGGAAGAACCCTGAGAGCTCAACTCTCGGCAGGCTGGCGAGCAGTCTAGCATGCCCAAAGTCTTTTAGACTAGAGCGCAGGGAGGTAGGTTGCAGGTTTGGCTTGGACAGGAGATCATAGAGTTTCGTCGAAACCCAAAGCTCCCATTGACAGCGTGACGGTGGAACACAAGCACATTCAGTTAGACAGTCGGCCCGTTGGCCTGAACACAGCCACCGGTACCATCAAAGCCCAGTTGGACTTGCTACTGCTGGGGTTGGAGTCCCTGAGCGGAGAAAGTTCCGAAGCGGTTCTGGCCGCAGCCAAAGCCCTCAACTTGGAAGAGCAGATTGGCGATCGGGTGACTCTCTGGCGACTGCGCAATGCTAACCCCTTACGCCGCAGCAGCGGTGGGCGCAAAAAGGTGGATATCGAAGAGGCCCGTGCCCTGGTGATGGTGATTGCCTATCTGGCTGCTCAGCAACAAGCCCGTATCCGCAGCACCTTGGAGCAACTGGAAGCCGCTGTCGATCAAGAGCTCAGCCCCTTCCGTCAGCCGCTGGTGGGAGATTACTTGGATGAATTCCTCTCTCACTACCGCAGCCGCATGGTGGATGGGGACGTGCGCGATGAGAATAGCCTCACCGAGCTGGCCCTGCGCATCTTGATTGAGCTGATGTTCTACAGTAGCCCGAAAGGCGCTCAGCGCCTGTGGAAAGCCTTGCTCAGCCGTCCTGAGATGGATTTGCCTGCCGGCAGCGATCTGGAAGAAGAGGGGGTGGCCCACAGCTCCGGCCCCGATGCCTCACCCTCTTCTTGAGGCAGTTTTGTCAATTATCGCCTCTGTAGCCCTCTACCCGTGTTGTTTGCCCGCAGTTGCCATGCCCAGCCTCACCCTGATTAGCCACACCTATCAACAACCCACTTCTACGCTGACTGTACGGGGAGAAGCCCCTGCCGATTCCAATTCTTCAGACTCCTCTGCAACGCCGCCGCTGCAAGCCATCCAGCGCAGCTTCGAGTGTCAGTTGGAAATCCGCCAGGGGGAGACAGTCAAAACTTTACACGGCGATAACGTTTGGCTCAACGATTTGATCACCGTAATCGACCGCTACGTGGGATCCCACTTGAGTGGGGAACCCAAGGGAACCTTCAGCGGTACCGTGGCCATCCGTCCGCTTGATTTTATTTTTCATCGTCTCACGGTGCGCCAAGGGGAAGATCGCATCGCGCAGGTGGATTTGTCGATGACGCAGTTGTACGACCTGCTGGAGAACCTCTCCCAGGTGGCGGATGACATTCCCCAACTGGCCAATCTGGGAACTCCGGTGACGCGGGCTTGGTATCGACAGCCCACCGGGATCGCGGCCCTGCTGGTGGGAGGGATCGCAGTTGTGGCCGGTGTTGGGATCTGGGCCAGTCGCCCCCCTAGGGATCCCGCAGTTTCCCCTTCCCCGCAAGAGCAGCTCACCACCCCTGCCTTGACGGGTCAATCGCAGCCTTTGGCCACATCCCTCCAAGAATCTGACCCAACAGCGGGAAGAGAGGCAGCAGGTGCAGATCTCCTTTCCCGTCTGCGAGACATTTTGGCAGAGCAGTGGCAGTCTCCCCCCGATTGGCCAGAGAGCTTGGTCTACCGGGTAACGGTGGATAGGACGGGATCCCCCCTGGCCGCCGAGCCGGAGGATGCGCTGGCCCGGGAGCGCCGAGCCGAAACCCCATTTGCCGACCTGCCGGAGCTACCGCCGGATCCCTTGCCGGCAGGCGCCCAACAGTTCCGCGTCAGCCTAGAGCCGGGCAACCAGGTGGAAGTGACTCAGGACAGGTAGGCATCTTGACAGGCCAAGCTAGGGTGGCTCTGTACTGTGGTCTACCCAGAGACATTGTTTCTGGAGCTTTCAGAGGATTATAGTTGTTTCAGGTTAGGGTGAGACGCCTGGGCTACTGAGGAAAGCTTTCTGGTTCCGTGCATTATTGCTCTGCAACGCTGACGCGACGACGCGGCCAGCGTTTTAGGTGTAGGGTGCAGTGTCCTAGTTTGCATTGAAATGACCATACTTTCAGGGCCGGGGGATTAGAGGAAGCGATCTGACCCTGGAGGATTAAGCCGGAAAGAGAGAGACCATCCAGTTCAGACAGCCAAGGCTGCCGCCAATGCCGAGGCGCAAAGGCTCTACTGATCGCATCTGAAGGGTTTAATCGGCTTCAGACAGCTAGGGCAATGAGGACAAGAGGATAAAGTGGAAGAGTTCCCTCTATATCGGATCGCTGCCATTCCATGACTGCAACCATCGAAGTGCCCCAGCGCGGCTTACCTGTCACCATCATCACAGGCTTTTTGGGCAGTGGGAAAACCACCCTTCTCAACCACATCCTCAACAACCGGAAAGGGATGCGCACAGCGGTGCTGGTCAACGAGTTCGGCGAGATCAGCATCGATGCGGAGCTGATCGTCTCCAGCGAAGAAGACTTGGTGGAGCTGAACAACGGCTGCATTTGCTGCACCATCCGGGACGACATCGCCGAAAGCGTGTTGCGGTTGATGGAACGTTCCGACAAGATCGACTACCTGGTGGTGGAGACCACGGGATTGGCCGATCCCTTGCCGGTGGCCCTCACCTTTTTGGGGCCAGAATTGCGAGATCTGACGCGGCTGGACTCAATCATCACCCTGGTAGATGCCACCAACTTTGCCCCCGATCTGTTCAACAGCAACGTGGCCTACAGCCAAATTGCCTATGGGGATGTGATTCTCCTCAACAAAATCGATTTGGTCGAGGAAGCCGAGATCGAGCGTCTGGAAAAACGCATCCGCGAGATCAAAGAAGATGCCCGCATTTTGCGCACCGTCAACAGCGCAGTTCCCCTGGAGCTAATCTTGGATACCGATTTGTTTCAGGCCAGTTCCTTGCCCCAAGAAGAAGCCCATGATCACGACAGTCACGACCACCATGACCATGAGCACGATCATGACCACCACCACTCCCATCACAGCCACATCGAGGCTGACGGCTTTAACTCCCTAGCCTTTGAGAGCGATCAGCCCTTCTCTTTGGATGCTTTCCAAAATTTTCTCAACGAGTTGCCCGATGCAGTCTTTCGTGCCAAAGGGGTGTTGTGGTTCGAGGAAAGCCCAGAGCGACATATCTTTCACCTCAGCGGTCGGCGCTATACCCTCAGCAGCGATGAGTGGCCTCGCCAGCCCAAAAACCAGTTGGTGCTCATCGGTCAGCGCCTCGATACAGCCCAGCTGCGGAAAAAACTCCAAGCCTGTCTTGCCCGCCCGGCCACGCGGGGTCAAGGGTTTGGTCGCTGAATCAGGACTTGGCGGCAGTCCAGGCTAAAGAAAGTCGGGCTACATTCCAGCACCCTCGATCATAAACCCCTGAGGTGATGGCGCACCCTCCATGTCCGACATCTTTGTGATGATCCGCAATCAGGCCAACAACGCGCTCACCTCTATCGATGGGATCCCTTTTCTCAGTTTCCTGGAGCGAGAGGGGCAGTTGATTGCAGAAGAAACCATTGAGTTGATCTATGCAGACGCTGGATTTGATGACCTGCCGATTGGAGAATACACTGTGGGGGTACGGCATGAACGGGTGGAGCCCCCGAAAGCCACCTGCCCGGTCAGTATTGCCTCTGAGGACGAGGTTGTTTTGGTAACATTTGTTTACCTTGAGCCCGAGCGGGTTCTGCTGACTATTCACGTCTCTGTGGAGAAGAGGTTGTAGCCATGACTGTCAAGGTCATCCCATCGCGCTCGATCAAAGCCTTTCGCTATCGGGTGTTCTGTTTGGGACAGGATCTCTGGAATGCCCGGGATCCGATTAGCCGTGCCAACCTTGCTCTGCAACTGGCGGATGCCGCTACGACTTTGGCCCGAATGGAAGTCCAAGCCGCTCAGCCCTTCAGCTCAAGCCCTTCCTATTCCCTGCCGGAAGCTGGCCATAGGTAGCCATCGATCCAGCCGGGAATCGAGGCCAGACGCAAGGGATCCCGCCTACTCCCACTCGATGGTGCCAGGGGGCTTGGAGGTGATGTCGTAAACCACGCGGTTGATGCCGGGCACCTCGTTGACGATGCGGTTGGAAATGGTGGCCAAGAGGTCGTAGGGAACTCGCGCCCAATCGGCGGTCATACCGTCTTCGCTGGTAACCAGCCGCACCACCACCGGGCAGGCATAGGTGCGCTTATCCCCCATCACCCCCACCGACCGCACCTCTGGCAGCAGCACGGCAAAGGCTTGCCAAAGTTTGGGATAGTAGCCGGAGCGGTTGATCTCCTGCCGCACGATCATGTCCGCTTCTCGCAGGGTTTCCAGCCGTTCTTTGGTAACCTCGCCTACAATGCGGATGGCCAGCCCCGGCCCCGGAAAAGGATGGCGGCCCACAATCTCTTCCGGCAGACCCAAAGAGCGGGCCAGTTGCCGCACCTCGTCTTTGAAGAGCTTGCGCAAAGGCTCTACCAGCTTAAAGCGCAGATTTTCGGGCAGGCCGCCGACATTGTGATGGCTTTTGATCTTGACGGCAATGCGTTCTCCAGTAACCGGATCCACATGGGTATTGGCAGACTCGATCACGTCTGGGTAGAGAGTGCCTTGGGCTAAGTACTCAAAAGGACCCAGCCGCTGGGATTCTTCCTCAAACACGCGAATAAACTCTGCCCCAATTCGTTTGCGTTTTTCTTCGGGATCGGTAACCCCCTGCAACTGCCGGAGAAACCGCTCCTGGCCATCCACGTAGTGGACGGGAATGTGAAATTGCTCTTGGAAAAGGCGCAGCAGCCGCTGGGGCTCTTCCTTGCGCATAAACCCTTGGTCGATGAACACGCAGGTGAGCTGGTCGCCGATGGCCTTGTGCAGCAGAAAAGCCAAAGTAGAGCTGTCTACCCCCCCCGAGAGGGCCAACAGCACCTTCTTATTGCCCACACGGGCACGTACCTCTCGAATGGCTTCCTCCAGAAAAGCTGCCGTTGTCCAGGTGGGCTCGCAACCGCAGATGTGATAGACAAAGTTGCGGATGAGAAAGGCGCCAGCCTCTGAGTGGGCCACCTCCGGATGAAATTGCACCCCGTAGAGACGACGCCTTGGATCGGCAATGGCGGCACAGGGGGTGTTGTCGGTAGAGGCCAAGGTGTGAAAGCCCGGCGGCAGTTCGGTAACCGAATCCCCGTGGCTCATCCACATGATGCTGTTTTCCGGCAGGTTGGTGAGCAGGTCGGTGGGATCCAAAATGTGCAGAGCGGCACGGCCATATTCCCCCTTCTGGGCTGCTTCCACCTTGCCCCCCAACTGCTGCACCATGAGTTGCATGCCGTAGCACACCCCCAGAACCGGGATCCCTAGGTTCCAAATCTCGGGGTCACACACCGGAGCGCCTGGCTCATACACCGAGTTGGGGCCCCCGGAGAGGATAATGCCCTGCGGTTGCAGTTGCCGCAGTTGCTCAGCAGTGGTGCGATAGGAAAGGATTTCCGAATAGACGTGGGTTTCGCGAATGCGGCGGGCAATGAGCTCAGAGTACTGGGATCCAAAATCGAGAATGACGATCATCTGGCGCTGCACTTCGAGGGGGGAAAGGCCGGAACTGGGAGGAGATGCAGAAGGGATCACAAAACCTGGCACAGTGCACAATAAAAAAGCCGGTCCAAGAGACTAGCTTGGCTATGGATACGATGGATACGAAAGAAACATTAAGGGCTCCTCCATGGTAACAGGGGTGGAGAGCTTGCACGCGGCTGCCTGCTCTAAAAAGCCTCTGTCAGGCTTGCCGAGAAAACAGCGCTTCTCGGAGGAGTCTCGCCGAAAAACCGCGTAAACTACCCGACTCCGACCGCTAAGCGGTACGGAGCGGGCTTTCAGTAGCCCTGGGCCTGCTCTGCTCTACCAGAGAACAAAACAAGCCCGAACCTCTAGGCTGGTTTACAGCAGCCCCCAAGAGCGCAATCACATTCGCACCATTCAAATCCGCATCCCCTTCCCATCCACAGTGCCCACACTTGAACGACTTACCACTGCGGTAGGATTGCGCAGGATCGGGATGGATGTGTAAACACTTGTGACAGGTCTGCGACGTGTAGGCAGGCGGCACAAGAACCAGAGAAACCCCTGCAACCCTCGCCTTGTATTCCAGAAACTGGCGTAGTTGGTAGAACGCCCAACTGTTGGTTCTGCGCCGTTCGGCCTTGTTGCGCGGCTGTTGATTGACCCTTTCCCGGATCCCTGTCAGGTCTTCCAGAGCGATAGCGCTGTTTGTGGTCTTTGCCCTAGAGACAATAGCTTTGGAGATGCGATGATTGACCCACGCCTGAAAACGTCTCTCCTTGCCAGACAGCCGTTGCAACAGTTCTCTGCATCTGCGCCGCGAACTGCGTGTGCCCTTACTGGCTTTGCGTTGGAGTACCGCCCTCAACCGGGAGTAGCGGTCGCGGACTCTGTTCAACTGCTGTCCATTCCAATTGTCCCCGTCTGACGTATGGGCAATATCCGTCCTCCCAAAGTCCACCCCGATCACCTTGTCGGTATCTTGTTGCTTGGGTGGCTTTTTCTCTACGCAAATCTGGATGTAGTAGGAGCCATCTTTGCGCTTGATCAGCGTGGCAGCTTTTGGGTTGGAACCAGCCAGCATCCCACGCTGGTAGTTGCCAATGGTCAGTTCAAAGCGTTCTCTCCCTTCCACCGTGGTCAGCGACACCGTCCAGTCTTTTTGACGGAACGAGAAGATACGTGCGTCGTAGGTAACGAACCTACGCTTGAACTCTTTAACCGGACGGTTGCGCTGTCTCGCCACTTTGCGGGCGCCGGCCACCCGTCTGCAGACCTGTTGGGCCAAGTTACTGGACAAGCCGAATCGGGCGCGAATCTCGTAGTAGCAAAGGGATTGCAGTTTGACCGCGTTGACGATCTTCTCCGGCGTGTTCTGGTTGACCCAATTCAAGGCTTGGCCAAAAGCCTCCATCGTCGCGTCCAATTTAGCGGCTTGCGACTGGGACACCTTGAGCTTGCAGGATATGGTCAGGACTTGGCTCATGAGTTCATTGTACTTCATCAAAGCGCATTCCTCCCGGCAGTGACCCTACGGGTACAGTGCGGGGCTCCTGCGATTTCTAGCTGAAAAAGCTGGCCACCGGCTGGGCATGACTCCCGCCAACAACGCAATACAGAAGCCAGATGACCTAGCAAAGTTAAGACTTATGATCGTGAAGGAGCGCTCCAGGCCGGTGGGGGTATTGGTAGGGATCCGCAGTGCCATTTTTTTATGTCGATTGTTGCCGAGTCCTTTCAAACCTATCTGCGCCGCCGCCGTCGTCTTCTAGCCCGCCGTCTCAAGCGACAGCAGGGCTGGGTCGTGGTTCTGGCTCTGCTGGCTTTGTACTTGCTCAGTTGGGATGCGCTGGGCGAAGATGGGTCACTATCGCACCTGTGGAGGGGACAACCCCTGTGGCTGGTGGTGATCCCGCTGTTGGGGGGAGGGCTGTACAGCTTGGGCGCCGGGGTGATCTGGATGCTGCGCCAGCGCTGGTCTGCCCAGCTGTTGGCCGAGATGATCAGCTTGCCCCATTTGACTTTGGCTGCCCTGATCTGGCTGGGGTTAGCCGTTTGGGGAGAGCACCTTTCGCCTTTCCTGTTGCGACAAAAAAACCAATTGTTGGCGGGCCTGTTGATCAGTTGGCTGCTGGCTCAGGGGTGGAGTTTTCTGCAAACGGGGTGGGTGGTGGAGGCTGGGCAACTGTGGGCCGACTACCTGCAGGAGCTGCGCGGTTCTGTATTACAGCCTTGCTACCAGCGCCTGGAAGCCTGTCGTCGCTCGCTTCATCTTTACCACGCCATTTGGCAAGACCTGCAACTGGAAGAACTGGAGGCCCAGCACCTGATTCAACTGTTGTCTGAGTCGTTGCTGCCGCTGACCCTGCCGCTCAAGGTCTATGCTCAGCGGGTTCACCATTGCTGTCAGCAGTTGGCAGCCCTGCTGGCGCAAATGCAGGAGCGGGTAGAGCGGTTGGAGCAGGTGCTTTTGAATGTAGAGCTGGAGTTGGCCTCTCATCAGTTGCTTCAGGCTCAGCCGCAGCCGATTAACTTGCTGGCGGAAGATTGGGCCAGCTGTCAGGAGCTGGATTTGCAGGAGTTGGTTTGCTTAAACCAAGAGCTGCTGGGCACCGACCGTTCTTTGCAGGGCTTGACCCAAGAGCTGAAAGGCTGGGCCGACAGAGCCATCCCCGCTGGATTGAAACTGGGATCCCTGGGATGAAGAAGGCTGACGCTTCTTCCTCTGAGCCTCCAGAGCTCAAGGCCCTGTGGGAAAGCTGGCTGGCGGATCTGGGTTGGCAGCCTTCTGAACAGCAGCAGCAACAACTGCAACAGCTCTATCCGCTGGTGATGGCCGGAAACCGAGCCCAGAACCTGACCCGCATCACCGATCCCATCGACTTTTGGGAGAAACACCTGTGGGATTCGCTGCGGGGCCTACGCCTGCTGGGATCCTGGGAGGCAATCCAAGCTCAGCCCTGGCGGGGGATCGACATCGGCACCGGGGCAGGGTTTCCAGGGATCCCGGCCCAAATTGCCCTGCCCCAAACCCGCTTTACCCTGCTGGACAGCACCCAACGCAAGATTGCCTTTGTACAGGACACCTTGCAAAGGCTCTCCCTCACCCAAGCGCGGGCAGTGGCTCAGCGGGCCGAAATTTGGGGGCAAGACCCACAGGAACGGGGCAGCTATGATATTGCTCTGGCCAGGGCCCTGGCCTCGGCGGAGACCTGCGCCGAGTATTGCCTGCCTCTGCTCAAGGTGGGGGGACGCGCCATCCTCTATCGCGGCCATTGGACGGAGGCAGAAGCCCAAACGCTGGAGCGGGCCCTCAAGATCCTGGGCGGAAAACTGATCCATGTAGAAGCCTTCACCACACCCCGCAGCCGTGGGGTGCGCCACTGCCTACTGCTGGAGAAAGTAGCCCCCACGCCGCCTCCTTATCCCCGCTCTCCCGGCACTCCCAAACGCCAACCGTTGGGCCAAAGCAATCGCCCATGAAGGTTAGGATCCTGAGTTTCCATCTTGCTACAAAAGCTTCTCCCAATTCTCGGACAAAAAGCTGCAAGGATAGCTTTGCAAATGCCATTGGGAAGACTAAGATGTGGTTGGCATGAGGTTCGGATTGAGCGAATGGTTTAACCAGGTGAGCCTCCGAACTGAACGCTAAAGGGTAAGGTTCGGAGTTTGCTACACCATGACCATTTTTGTGGGTAATTTGTCCTTCAAGGCCAGCGAAGAAGACCTGCGGCTTGTGTTCGCCGAATACGGCACCGTTAAGCAAATTAAGCTGCCGGTGGATCGGGAGACTGGCCGTAAGCGAGGTTTTGCCTTTGTGGAACTGGAAAACGAAGCCGATGAGCAAAAGGCCATCGACGAGCTGGACGGTGCTACTTGGATGGGCCGGGATCTGAGGGTCAACAAGGCGTTGCCTCGGCAGGCCGGTGCAGGCGGCAGTCGGGATGGCCGCTCTTCCCGCTTCTGAGTTGACTACCTACCGCTTTCTACCCTCTCTCAGATGAGGTTCGAACCAGGGATCCCGACCTGCGATCCCTGGTTTCTAGCGCGTTCCTGAGAACACTCTGCCCAGAAAGGCTAGGCTAAACCAGGCGGAGGCCACCAGGACGATGGCCGGGCCGGAGGCCACATTGAGGTAGTAGCTGGCGTACATCCCCAGCAGGCTGGCGCTCACCCCAAATAGGGATCCCAACAGCATCACCTGGTGCAATCGAGGCACCACCAGATAGGCGGTTGCCGCTGGCGTGATCAGCATGGCCAACACTAAGAGCACGCCCACTGCCTTCATGCTGGCCACCAACGTCAGGGAAGTGAGCACCATCAGCCCCCACCCCAGCCGCTCGGTGGGCAGGCCGGCTGCTTTGGCCCCCAAGGGATCGAAGCTGTAAAAGGTCAATTCCTTGAAGAAGAGGGCCACTAACCCCAACACCAAAAGGGTGATGCCCACCACTGTCAGCACATCGACAGCATTCACCCCCAGGAGGTTGCCGAAGAGGAAGTGGTTGAGATCGATGCGAGCCCGCCGTTGGATCAAAGTGATCAACAGGATCCCCAAGGCAAAAAAGGCCGAAAAGACGATCCCCATGGCTGCATCCGGCTTGAGGGGGCTGGCGGAGCGGATCCATTGAATTAAGAGGGCGCTGAGGAGACCGGCCACAAAGGCTCCCACAAACAGGTTGAGGCCCAGCATGTAGGCAATGGCCAGGCCCGGCAGCAGCGAATGGCTGATGGCATCCCCCAGGAGGGCCAAGCTTTGCACCAGCAGATAGCTGCCCACCACGGCACAGAGAATGCCGACGGCCACCGCCACCAGCAGAGCCCGTTGCATGAAGGCAAAACTCAAGGGATCCGCCAGGCTGTGCCAGAGCCATTCCATAACGTTGTTGACCTCAAACTCTCCCTAGGCAGCTGAGTCCAGCAGCAGGGCTCGGCCATAGGCCCGCTGCAACACCGCTGGCTGCAACACCTCCCGCGGGGATCCCTGGGCAATTAAGACACGGTTGAGGAGGAGCACTTCGTCGAAGTAGGCCCGGGCCTGCCCCAAATCGTGGTGCACCACCATCACGATGTGGCCGGCATCTGCCAGCTCCCGCAACACCTGGAACAAAATAGCTTCGCTGGGCTGGTCGATCCCGGCAAAGGGTTCGTCAAGGGCGTAGATCTCCGCTTCTTGCGCCAAGGCCCGCGCCAGGAACACCCGCTGCTGTTGTCCCCCCGACAGCTTTCCAATGGGGCGATCCCGGTAGGCCCCCATCCCCACCCGCTCCAGGGCTTGAGCAGCCCGCTGCTGCCCCTTTTTCCCGATGCGGCGAAACCAGCCAGCAGCTCTCACCTGCCCCATCAACACCACATCCCACACCGTGGCGGGAAACGACCAGTCGATGGCCGAGCGCTGGGGTACATAGGCCACTTGCTCTCCCCACAGCGCTTGCCCACCGTAGCGCACTTCCCCCCGTTCCAGCGGCACCAACCCCAACAGCCCCTTGAGAAAGGTGCTTTTGCCGGCCCCGTTGGGCCCGAGGATGCCCGTGATGCGCCCCGGCGCGATTTCAGCCTGGATCCCTTGCAGCACCCGCAGGCTGCCGTAACGCACCGTCAGATCCCGCACCACCAGGGATCCCCTGGCCGGACCAAGAGGGAGAGGAGGAAGTTGCTTTTTCATTTTGTTTTCATTTTCGGTAAGTCCAGTGTACCCTAAAGGGACATCTAAACCATGAAACGATGATCAAAAGTCTTGTCTTCCTTTGGGGGCGGCGCCGTTGGGTAGCAGCCTTCGGCTTGGCAATAGGACTCTGTCTCGCTGACGGGAACGGCAGTTTTCTGGCCCTAGCCGGTTCGGGTTGGGCGCGTCCCCGCGTTGTGGCCACCACCACACTGATCGCCGATTGGGTGGAGCAGGTGGGCCAAGATCGCATCCAGCTCACCAGCCTGCTGCAGCCGGGGATGGATCCCCACATCTACGAGCCGGCACCGGCGGATGGGATGGCCCTAGAGCGGGCAGACTTGGTGTTTTACAACGGCTACAACCTGGAGCCGGGGTTGATGCGCCTCATCGAGGCCACAGCCCAACAGGCGCGGCGGGTTGCCTTGGCCGAGATCCTTGAACCTATTGTTGCCAACGAGGACGGGATCCCCACTCCCGACCCCCACGTGTGGGGCAATGTGGAAAACGTCATCCGCATGGTGGAGCGCATCGCCCAAGAGCTGGCGGAACAGGTGCCTGGCGAGGCGACCTTCTTCCAAACCAATGCTGCTGCTTATCGAGCAGAGCTGGAGGAGCTTCATGCCTGGATTGGGGAGCAAATTCAGACCATCCCCCCTCCCAACCGGGTTTTGGTGACCACTCACGATGCCTTTGCCTACTACACCCAAGCCTACGGCCTGAAAATGGGGGGATCCCTGCTGGGGATCAGCACCGAAGAACAGCCCAGCGCCCAGACAGTGGCCCGCTTAGTGGAGGAGATCCGCGCTCTGCGGGTGCCGGCTATCTTTGCTGAGACCACCCTCAACCCCGCTCTCCTCCAAACGGTGGCCACCGAAGCCGGGGTCAAGGTAGCCGAACAGAAACTGTACTCGGACTCTTTGGGGGAGCCAGGCAGCGGCGCCGAAACTTACGTTGCCATGATGCGCCACAACACCTGCACGATTGTGGTAGCCCTGGGCGGATCCCCTGAATGCTCTTGAGAAGCTGAGTCGAGGCAGGAGGTCTGAGTTTTGTATGATAGGGGCTCAGACCCTTGTTCTCTCACCTCTTCCATGCCTGCTGCCATCCATCGCCCGGCCCGCACCCTCTACTGTGGCGAAGTCCGCCCGGCCCACATTGGCCAGACCGTCACCCTCTACGGCTGGATCGACCGCCGCCGCGACCACGGGGGGGTGATCTTTCTGGATTTGCGGGATCGCTCTGGCATTGTGCAACTGGTGGCGGATCCGCAGAAAACTCCGCAGTCATATCCACTGGCGGGGGAAGTGCGCAACGAATATGTGGTGCGGGTAACGGGAACTGTCCAGCAACGGCCCCCCGACTCCTTCAACCCTCGCCTGGCCACCGGCGAGGTCGAGATCTACGCCGAACAGTTGGAAGTGCTCAGTCCAGTCGGCAAGCAGCTCCCCTTCAGCGTCTCGGGAGAAGAAGCAGAGGAAGTGCGAGAAGAGATCCGCCTGCGCTATCGCTACCTGGATTTGCGGCGGGAGCGCATGTCCCGTAACCTGCAACTGCGCCACCGGGTCATCCAGGCCATCCGCCGTTTCCTAGAAGACGAGGAGGGCTTTGTCGAGGTGGAGACTCCCATTCTCACCCGCTCCACCCCAGAAGGGGCCAGAGACTACCTGGTGCCCAGCCGCGTCAACCCCGGCGAGTGGTTTGCCCTGCCGCAGTCGCCCCAGCTCTTTAAGCAGCTGCTGATGGTGGCTGGCGTGGATCGCTACTACCAGATCGCCCGCTGCTTTCGGGATGAGGATCTGCGGGCGGATCGGCAGCCGGAGTTCACCCAGTTGGACATGGAGATGAGCTTCATGGATCAAGAAGGGATCCTGGAGCTCAACGAGCGACTGATCTGCCATATCTTCAAAACTGTCAAAGGGATCCACCTGCCCCGTCCCTTCCCGCGCCTGACCTATGCCGAGGCCATGGCCCGCTACGGCTCCGACAAGCCTGACACCCGCTTTGGGATGGAGTTGGTGGATGTTTCGGAGGTGTTTCAGGGATCCCGATTCAAAGTCTTCGCCAAAGTGCTGGCTGAGGGCGGTTTGATCAAAATCCTGCCAGTGCCCGGCGGCGATGAAAAGATCTCCAACACCCGCATCAAACCAGGCGGGGATCTGTTCAAGCTGGTCACCCAGTATGGGGCGGGCGGCTTGGCCTTTATCCGGGTGCGGCCCGACAGCCTCGATACCATCGGCGCCCTGAAAGAGAGCTTGAGCCCCGAGCAGGAGAAGCGGTTGCTGGATCTCACCCAGGCCAAGCCAGGGGATCTGTTGCTGTTTGGGGCAGGGCCGGCGGCAGTGGTGAACGAGTCTTTGGGCCGGCTGCGGCTGCACCTGGGCCAGGAGCTGGGTTTGATCCCAGAGAACGCCTTGAATCTCCTCTGGATCACCGACTTTCCCATGTTTGAGTTCAACGCCGAAGAAAATCGCCTGGAAGCCCTGCACCACCCCTTTACCGCCCCCCACCCCGACGACTTGGCCGACCTGAAAACGGCGCGGGCCCAGGCTTATGACCTGGTGTGGAACGGCGTGGAAGTAGGAGGGGGATCCCTGCGGATTTACCAGCGGGAAATTCAGGAGCAGGTTTTTCAAGCGATTGGCCTCACCCCCGAACAGGCGCGGGACAAGTTTGGCTTTTTGTTGGAAGCCTTTGAGTATGGCACCCCGCCCCACGGCGGCATTGCCTACGGCCTGGATCGGCTGGTGATGTTGCTGGCCGGGGAAGATTCCATCCGGGATGTCATCGCCTTTCCCAAAACCCAGCAGGCGCGATGTTTGCTCACCGGCGCTCCTTCCAGCGTTGAGGCGAAGCAGCTCAAGGAACTGCACGTTGCTTCCACCTATCAGCCCGGTTGAGGGAGGTATCTTCCAACGACCACGGGTGCTCGATGATTTCGGCACGGGTAACAGGGCTGCGGAGATCCAGCAGACAATATTCCTTTTCAACCAAAAGGACTTTCATTGTGGAAGCCGGGCCTTTTTAACGGGAGTTCAGGAGTGCCTGGGATCCCTTCTCCCAGCCCCAGCTCCCACCTGTGGGAGGATAGAAAGGAATACACCCCTACTTTTTTTGCCATGCTACAGCTGACGGGAAAGAAAGCCTTGGTAACCGGCATTGCCAACGAGCGCTCCATTGCCTGGGGCATTGCTCAGCAACTGCACAAAGCGGGGGCCAGCCTAGGGGTTACCTATCTGCCGGACGAGCGGGATCGCTTCAAAACCAAAGTTCAGCAACTCACGGATCCCTTGCAGCCAGATTTTCTCCTCCCCTGCGACGTGCAAAGCGATCAGCAAATCAGCGATCTGTTTCAGGGGGTAACCGAAAAATGGGGTCAGGTCGATATTCTGGTTCACTGCCTGGCCTATGTCAAAAAAGAGGAGCTGAGCGGCAACTTCAGCGATATCTCGCGGGAGGGGTTTGCCCTGGCCATGGATGTGAGCACCTACTCCCTGATTGCCCTCTGCCGGGCTGCCAAGCCCCTACTGAGATCCGGCAGCAGTGTCCTCACCTTGACCTACTTGGGAGGAGTGCGAGTGGTGCCCAACTACAACATGGCTGCCGTCACCAAAGCGGGCCTGGAAACCTGTGTCCGCTACCTGGCTGCCGAGCTGGGCCCTGCCGGGATCCGGGTGAACGCCATTTCTGCCGGCCCAATCCGCACCTTGGCCTCATCGGCCATTTCCGATTTTCATGCCATGCTGCATGCTGTGGAGGAGAAAGCTCCCCTACGGCGCAATGTCACTCAAATAGAGGTGGGCAATGTGGCGGCTTTTCTGGCCAGCGACCTGGCCAGCGGCATTACCGGCCAGGTGATCTACGTGGATAGTGGGTATAGCATCCTGGGTTTTTAAGCGCTTTGGGATCCCTTGGGGATGGCTCCGGCATGAATCGCTTCTCACCCTTGCAGCGGTTGCTGCTCACCTGGATCTTGATCGTCATCAGCGGCTGGCTGGCCATACAGGTGGGTCGGCTGTTTGGGCATTTGCTCACCACCATCCTGACAGCGGCGGTGCTGGCCTTTTTGCTCAACTACCCGGTGCAGGTGCTGCGGCGCTATCGGGTCAGTCGAGGTTTGGCGGTCACCCTGGTCTTTGCTCTCTCGGTGGTGCTGCTGGTCTTGGTGGGGATCGCCGTGGTGCCGGTCTTGGCCAAGCAAGTGGTGCAGCTGGGGGCGCGGATCCCAGAGTGGGTGGACACCTTACAAAATTGGCTCGACCAGATTAGCCTTTGGGCCGCCGAGCGCAACATCAACCTTGGCCAGACGGAGCTGGTCAATACCCTTCTCAACCGCCTGCAGGCCAGCGCCGAGAAAATTGCCGGCCAATCCCTGGATCTCCTTCTGGGTACGTTCAACCAGGTGATCGACTTGGTGCTGGTGCTGGTGTTGGCCCTCTACATGCTGCTCTACGGGGGCCAGTTCTGGCAGGGGTTGCTCAGCCTCTTCCCCAAACCTTGGGGGCCGCGCATTGGCGAAGCCCTAGCCCTCAGCTTTCAGAACTTCCTCATCAGCCAGTTGGTGTTGGGGTTCATCATGGCCCTGATGCTGGTGCCGGTTTTTGGGTTTTTGCGGGTACCTTTCGGGCTCCTGTTTGGCCTGCTGATCGGCCTGCTGGAGGTCATCCCCCTGGTGGGGGGGGTGATTGGCATTGGGGCGGCGGCGGTGTTGCTGGCCTTTCAGGACATTTGGCTCAGCCTTAAAGTGGTGCTGGTTTCCCTGATCGTGCAGCAGGTGAAGGATCGGGTCATCGCCCCCCGCCTGATGGGAGAGCTGATCGGGCTAAATCCAGTGTGGATCTTGATTGCCCTGTTGGTGGGGGCGCAACTGGGGGGCATCCTGGGCGTGATCGTCGCCATTCCCCTCAGCAGTGTGGTGAAAAGCCTTTACGAGATCGCCCGCTCTGCCGACCTGGCCGCCGAAGATGGGTTGGGTTCCGGTGTAAAAGGATCCCCCCACGGACTCCGTCCAGGTAGCGCGAACGGTGAAGCCCGCCGGGATCCTACCCTGCCCAAGCCGGAGACCCAGCAGATCTAGCTGCTCCAAAAGGGAAGAGGCTCTGCCCATGCGATTCAGGCGATCGCGTTAACCGGCAGGCAAACAGAGGCTCAATCCTGGTAAGCCCAGTTGCTGGGCTATCGATGGCCACCCTTGTCCTCAGGGAGAGGGGCTGGGGGTGAGGGCCTCATCCTAGCGAATCTTGCCCTCGATAAAAGGCACCTCCAGCACTTTTTCGTGGTGGATAGGGCCATGGCCAAAGTAGCCCCCCTCCCCAAACAGTTCGCCGTGATCGGCTGTAACCGTGATGTAGGTGTTTTTGGGAACCAGGTCGAACAGCTGTTCAAAGATCCCATCCAGGTAGCGCACCGCCTGGATCTGTCGCTGCCGTAGCTCTTCCAACTGGGCCGAATCGAAAAAGGGGATCCCGTCCTCTTCTCCTTCATCCAGCCGCTTCAACACCCCATTCACCCCCGAGATGCGGGGCCACAAGCTGGGATCCTCATCGGGCAGCGCGTAGGGATAGTGAGTTTCGCCCACGTTTAACAGGTAAAAGCTGGGGCGATCCGGCTCGAAGCGCAACTGTTCCACCATGGCCGCCATATCGTTGTGCTGGGGCATGAGGCGGTAGGAATCGAAATCCCGATTCAGCAGCGTGCTGGGGTTGAGCACCGGCATGGAGACCATGGCGTGGGTGGTGTAGCCCAGTTGATGCTTCAGCAGCGTCGGCAAATAGAGATGAGGCAGCAGATGCTTGAACTCAATGGGTTGCCGGGTGCCGAGCCGCTCGTTGTAGCGCAGATAATCTTGCTTGTAGTGCTCGGACGCAAAAACGTGGATGGGGCTGGTGTGGGGCAGCAGGCCCATGAGCAGGTTGTAATGGGCAGGGGCCGTCCAGGAAGCGTAGCTCCAGCGCTTTTCCAGAGGGCCCAACTTCAGCAAGTGCTTGGGGTTGGCCGCCAGCAGGCTGTCGAAGCGGCAACTGTCTAGGACGATGAGCAGATAGTTGTTCTGTCCCCGCGGTTCAGGGCGGGGGTCGGGCTCAGACGCAGGAGCGGCAGACGATTTCCACCAGTTTAGGAATCCCATCCTTCCTCCTCCTCGTCGGCGTAGGGCCGCTGGACAATCCGCCAGTTGGGAGCTGCTGCCGCATCGTCGTCCTCAGGAGCGGGATCGCGAATGCGTTCCGGCGGGATATTGGAATAGGAATAGCGGCCTGCTTGGGGATCCGGCTCGTACTCCGGCAGATCTTGGGGCAAATAGTGGTCGGGGGGAATCAGCTGGGCTTCCAAAAAGCGAACTCGGTCGCTCAACTGAGTTAACTTACGGATGGCCTGTCGCTGGAACACCCGGTCGTGCAATCGCCAGGAGCCTACATACAAAAATCCCAGCCCCATCCCTGCCCCATAAGAGGCCAATAGCACCAACGATAGAGGAAGCGGGGATCCCGATTGCCCACCCACCACAACCCTTGCCGGGGATCCCCAGTTTTGGATGAGGAGAACGAGCAGGCTCAAGATCCACAAGCCCAGGAGTATGAAGCGAAGGTTTCTGATCGCGTTAGCGGGACGAAATTCTTGCATGGCCTCAACCCTACCCTTTATTAGGCTACCATTCTTCCCTTTCTCCACTGGCCTGGCAGCAAAGACGCTGGAAGCTCAAGCGGAGTTGTTCTCAACAGCCATTAGCCCTCTCCCTAAGGCGCGCTTCAGGGAGACCCCGGGGCGGAAAAAGTCGTTTCTAGCCGCCTGTATCTCTCCTCCAGGAGAAGGACTTGGACTGTTGAAGCTCGCTGCAGGAGCAGGTTTGCGGGTATGGGCGGTACAAGATTCGAACTTGTGACCCCTTCCGTGTGAAGGAAGTGCGCTACCACTGTGCTAACCGCCCGCAGATACCACTCTAGCAGCTATCGACTAGAGCAGGATCTCTATATTACCACGTCAGCGATTGAGCCAGAGGATTCGGATCGGCATGGGAGATGGCTAGAGATAGCCGGGATCCGGCCTGAGGGCTACAGTAAGGGTCAGGGAGCTGTGGGGTGCTATGGCCTACTCACCGACCGAAGAGGCAATTGCTCTGCTCATTGATTTGGCAGAACGAGGCGAGATCGATCCCTGGGATGTGCAGGTCATCGAGGTTATCGATCGCTTTCTGGCCCGTATGGCTCCCACCAGCAGCAGCCATGACCTGTCTGAGTCGGGACAAGCCCTGCTCCACGCTGCCATGTTGGTCTATCTTAAGGCGATGGCTTTGGCAGAACCAGAAGCAGAAGAAAGTGAGCCCAGCCCGGTGGAGGTAGAAGTGGATCCCTGGCCAAGCTGGTCTTTGGCGCACTTGGATCGCGTGTTGCAACCCAGGGCAGCACCCCGTCTTCAACGTACCCGGCCCATCACCCTCAAAGAACTCATCGCCCACCTGCAAGAGCTGGAAACCCTGCTGGAACACCAGCCCGAAGCTGCCCCAAAGCCGCTGGCCCAACGGATTTCTCGCCAGCAAGCGCTGTCGGCCATCACTCAGCTAGCCCACCCGGAAAACCTTTTGGAAACCACCGCCGAGCTAGAATCTCTGCTGGCTCAGCTTTGGCAGCAGGGTCTGACCCAGATCAGCTTTGCCGATCTCCAGCAACACTTTTGCCAAAAAAGCTATCAAAACGGCAGCAGCGGGACCATTCACCCCATTCAAGTCTTCTGGTCATTGCTGCTAATGGCTGCCCGCTCTCAGGTGGAGCTGTGCCAAGAGGAGTTCTACGGCCCACTGACCATCCGACCCTGCACAACTGAGGGCCTGGCAAAGTAGATCCCGCCCTTGGGATCCCCTTCATCTGCCAAGGTGAACTCTAGAGAACTTTTCTGGCCGTGGCCGGGCCATCCACCTCTAGGCTTCTGAGCTGGCGTCTGAACCTGAGGATGTCAAGCGCTCTTCTGCGCCGCTCTGGCAAACGGAGAACTCAATCCGTGCCTTCAGCATCGTGCCGGGCACGATCCGCCCGTTTGAGATCTTCCCCACTGGAGCGCACCGGCAGCTCGGCAGGAGCCTCCCGATCCAGGTAGTAATCCTCCACGAGGCGCTCGCTGCTGGGATGATCTTCTCCTTCGGTAGGCAACAGTGGCGGATGCAGCAATTCAGCCGGAGGGCAGTCTTCTGAGGTGAGCAAATCTGACGTGCTGAGCATCCCCTTGGGAATGGTGGAAAGGCGCTGAGCAACAGCTCCAATGCTTTCCAGGCGAATCATCTCCTCCCAGGAGCAGATCTCCTCCTCATCTTCTGTCTCGTAGCGAACTAGGATGGTGTCCCCTTCGATATCGAGGATCTTGGCCCGTTCCAGCCAGCGTCCCTGATCCCGCAGATAGATCCACACATCCTTGCCTTCGCGGCTGAGTTGATAGATCCTACGATGAAGCACGGTCCCCTCCTGAAGTGAAAGATCCGAGTGAGTTGTGGGGGCTACCCAGCTCATCCCTCCATCTTAGCGGCTGGACACCGAGGCTGTATGCCTTTCCCGAGGCCAGACAGAGTCTCTTTAGGTTGGGTCGGTTTCGGCCAGAGAGACCCCTTCCATCGCCAAGGCTGTCTCCGCTTCTTCTGCCTGCACATCCCGCAGAAAGGATTCCAGAGAGGCATGGGCTTCCGCCTCCAGTTCTGCTCCGCCAAGGGTTATGCTCTCTTCCGGCAGCCAGCCCAAAAACGGCAGGGGCAAGAGGGTGGAAAGGTTGGTCAGGATCAGCAGCAGCCCCAGCCGGCTGAAATCGGTCTCCGTTACCCCCAGCCCATGCATCAGCAGGGATCCCAGCTCTTGGGAGAGAAACCCCGCCAAATTAAAGGCCGACATCAGCAGAGCAAAGAGGGTGGCCTCGATCCCAGGGGGGCAGAGGCGGGCGGCCAAGACCAGCACTGGCATAAAGGCAATTTGTCCTGCCACCGTCAGCACCAGGCTGTCCCCCAAGCTAAACCAATGATCGTCGATGCCCCAATCCCGGTTGAGGTGATAGACCAAGATAAGGCTGGTCAGGCCCAACCCTGCCGAGATCACGGTCATCCAGCCGAACAGGGGCCGCAGTGGGATCCGCCGCAGGTACACTTGGAAGATCCCTACCCCCAGCAAACTGGCGATGCTGGTAACCAAGCGCACCTGACCCAAAAATTCCGGCCCAAAGCCGAGATCGTTGGTGACAAAGTAAAAAAGAGCCGCATCGGCGCTGGGAGTGGCCTGCCAAACGAACACAAACAGCACCGGCAGCAAAATGCTGGGTTGCCGCAGCGCCCGCCACACCTGCCCCACCTGTTGTTGCAAGGGATCCCAGCCCTGGGACAACGCCACCGGTTGATCGGCAATAACCCAAGCTGCCAAAGCGATGAACAACGGCAACAAGGCTGTCAGGCCAAACACCACCTGCGGCGGATAATGGGCTAAGAGCGCTCCTCCCAAATAGGCGGTGAGCAGGGATCCCAAGGCCGTTGCTCCCCAAGTTAAAGATTGCAGCGTGCCCGTCCCCGCCCAGTCACTGCCGTGTACCCGCTCCACCACCAGCGAATCTACGATTACATCCCCTACCGCCACCGCCAGGGATCCCAAAACCATCCACAGGGTGGCCAGACCAGCCGTCGGTGCCCACAGGGCCATCCCCAGCCAAGCCCCACACCCCAGAAGCCCTGACAACAAGAGGTAGGGACGACGCCGATAGCCCGCCACCGGTACGGTATCCGACAGCAGGCCGTAGAGGGGCTTGAGGATCCAGGGGCTCATGGCAACGCCCATCAACGCCGCCACCTGAGACGGGCTGAGGCCCAAGCTATCCTTCAGGTAAAAGCTGGTGGCCAGCCGTGCCAGCCCCACCGCCCCCTGCACAAAGTACACCAAGAGGATTCCGAACAATTCCGGCGTCCAGTGGATATCCCGCAGCGGGGTCAGGGTGGATTGGTGCAGCCGTTGCAGCAGAGGATGAATCATGAGCGGTCGCAGTGTAGCGAGATGTTAGTTGGTGCGGTGTTGCCTTGGCAACAGCAAAACCATAAGAATCTTAACAGTCTCTTCACCTTAACCTGTCCAACTGGCTTCCGGCTCCGACCTCCTTGGACGGGTTGCGCTTCCCAGCGCTCTTTCTGCTCAACCCAGCCGAGCTACAAAATCTACAAAATAATGAGGTCGAAATGAGGTCGAAAGGTAAACTACCCGGCTCCGACCGCTAAGCGGTACGGAGCGGGCTTTCAGTAGCCCTGGGCCTGCTCTGCTCTACCAGAGAACAAAACAGGCCCGAACCTCTAGGCTGGTTTACGACAGCCCCCAAAAGCGCAATCACATTCGCACCATTCAAATCCGCATCTCCTTCCCATCCACAGTGCCCACACTTGAACGACTTGCCACTGCGGTAGGACTTGCCCTGCTCAGGATGGATGTGCAAACATCGGTGGCAGGTCTGCGACGTGTAAGCAGGCGGCACAAGAATCAGAGAAACCCCTGCAGCCCTCGCCTTGTATTCCAGAAATTGACGTAGTTGGTAGAACGCCCAACTGTTGGCCCTGCGCCGCTCGGCTTTGCTGCGCGGCTGTTGATTGACT